>NZ_JBEPNK010000005.1:0-215747 GCF_040546245.1 Arthrobacter sp. UYEF3 | reverse complement strand
CATACCCCCGATTCTCCCAGCCACCCCTATCCGGACCCGGTCAATCCGCCGGCGTTTTAAAAACCGGCACCCTCACTACTGACCCACGCACCTAGGCGAAGTAGACGCCGACCGGTCCCCTCGATCTCCCCCATCCGGATATCGATCTCGTAGATAAACCGCAGCACCTGGGGCCGCATGATGTCCGCCGTTGTACCCAAACCGGAGGGCGGGGCGGGTGGATCGGCACTACCGGCCGCGCGCACGCCGGGTCCACAATCGTTATATCAACCCGTGCAGAAAATGGAGGCGATCACTGTGGCGGTTTACACGCTGGGAATCTGGCTGGTCCACCCCGGACGCGAAAATGATTTTGTGCAGGCCTGGCGGGATCTGGCGCGAAAAACCCAGGAGGACTACCCCAACGCCAAGGCGGTCCTGCTGCACGACCACGCCGTGCCCAACCGGTTTGTCAGTACCGGTCCGTGGGAATCGCTGGAACAGATCGATCAGTGGCGCAGTTCAGCCGCCTTCTCCCAGGGAGTGGAGGCGATGCGCGACATGTTGGAGCACTTCGAATCACGCACGCTCGACGAGGCGGCCAGCATCGGCTGACGGTGGGCCGCCGTCCGTCCAGCCGCCGCCGTCGGTGCCCGCCGCCGTCGTCCGTCCGGGCACCATGAGATCAACCGGCCGTCAGCGCGTCCAGCACCGACGCCAGCAGCACGCCGTCGCGGCCCCAGACGGGGTCGAAGACCTCGACATACCAGGACTCGGCCAGCACCAGCGCGAGGGACTCGTTGGCTTCGGCGGTCCAGTCCTTGAGCTGGTCCGCTTCGATCGGGCTTTCGCTCGTGCCCAGCACGGTCACTATCTCGCCGTCCTGAAGGGTCACGGGAATCGAGGCGCTGCTCGTTTCCCCCGGAGCGTGCCCAACCGTAACAAACTCCGTCCGGGACGAGAGCCCCAGCAGGCTTCCGGCCGACTCCGGTGTGCAGAAGCCCGTCACATACGCCCGCTGGACGCTGCCTCCCTCGCGGAGCCCGGGCTGCGATTCTTTGGTGAACAGCCCGTTCCGGTTGAGCATCGCGAGTTCTCCGGCAATCGACTCCGTTTCCCCGTCAATGCCCGGGGTGAATGTTCCAGGCTGGTATTGGCTCCGTCCCTCCAGCCAGCGGGCGGTCAGTTCGCCGGCCGCGGGAATGGTCGTCGCCTGCCGCCAGACCTCCCGGTCCGCCAGCAGCCTGCCGAAGCTGTCGCGTTCAGTCGTGTACTGGTCGTCCATTATCGAGATCCACTTCCTTGGCGCCGGAATGCTGTCGGAGCAGCGCCGCGAGGCGTTCGCTGCCGAGCTTGAGGGCGGCCAGTTCGCGCTGACCGAAATCGTCGATGCTGCGGTGAATCCACGAAGAGAGCTCCGCGGCACCGTCGTCAACTTCATACTCGTGACTCAGGGTCACCACGGCAAGGCCCTGGTCGGCGTCGCCGCCCTCCGAGACGGCCCAGCCGCCGGCGAGCCGCAGGAGCGGAGCCTCAGGCCTGGACACTTCAAACACGATGCGCCGCCCGGCAGCGTCCAGGAAACGGCGGCAATGACTGGAGCTGAGGGCGCCGTTGGCCACCACAGAAATCCGAAGCTCGTGTTCCCGGTCGTCGCCACCGACGCGTTCGGAGTATACGGTCAGCCCGTCCAGATACGGCCAATGCGACGTGTCCCGGAGCACGCCGAAGACCAGGTCGGATTGAGCATTGATGGCCAAGCGGTGCGTTGTCCCGCGCGTCGTCAGCGACACCATGCTCCTCCCCGTCGTCTGCTGTATCTATGCAGGCTAGGCGAGGGTGAAGTCCGCCGTGTGGAAAATCGTCCTCCCGCGTCATGCGGGGCAATGTTGGGTAACACGGCTCCGCTTGCGGTGTACTCCCGGGGCTTCGGAAGTCGCCGGCCCACTGGCCTTCACGGATCTTCCCGGCTTCAAACGTCGATTGCTCCGTAACCGCCGTTATCAGGGCTGAAAACGGCCGTTACGGAGCAATCGACGGGAAAGCGTCGGGGCCACACAGGACCGCCCGGGCTCAGCCCTCGCGCAGCGGGCGGCGGGCCAGCCAGGCGGCCACGATGGCGCCGGAGACGTTGTGCCAGAGCGAGAACACTGCCGACGGCAGTGCAGCCAGTGGGCTGAAATGCGCCGTGGCCAGCGTCGCGGCAAGGCCTGAGTTCTGCATGCCCACCTCGAAGGCCAGGGCACGGCGGGCCTTGTCATCCAGGCGCCCGAGCCTGCCAGCGAGGTAGCCGAGGCCCAGCCCGAAGCCGTTATGCAGCACCACCGCGAGGAAGACGATGCCGCCGGCGGCGACGATCTTGTTGGCGCTGCCGGCCACCACAATCGCCACGATCAGCGAGATTACGACGGCGGAGGCCCAGGGCAGCACCGGGAGCACCCTGGCGACGAGCTTCTTCAGGAACAGTCGGGCGAGCAGGCCGGCGATCACCGGCAGCAGCACTGTCTTGACGATGTCCAGCACCATGCCGCCGGCGTCGATCTGCAAGTACGAGCCGGCCAGGAACAGCACCAGCAGGGGCGTAACGATCGGGGCGATCAAGGTGGACACCGAGGCGACGGCCACGGAGAGGGCCACATCGCCCTTGGCCAGGAACGCCATCACGTTCGACGCTGTCCCGGACGGAGCGCAGCCCACCAGGATCAGCCCGACGGCGAGCTCCGGCTCAAGGTGCAGGGCCTGCGCGATCAGCCATCCTGCGCCGGGCATAATGACGTAATGCGCCACGATGCCCAGCACCACGGCCCAGGGGCGCTTCGCTACAGAGGCGAAGTCCGGCGGGGTCAGCGTCAGGCCCATGCAGAACATGATGATGCCCAGCAGGTACGGCACGCTCGGCGCCAGCGGTTTGAAGGCGCCCGGCAGGAGGAAGCCGGCGACGCCGGCGACCACCACCAGCAGGGGAAACACGGTGACGGCGATCCGGGCAATCTTCGCCTCGGCGGCGAAGGCAGGATTGACCGGGGCGTCGGTGCCAGTGCCGGATTCCGGCGCGAATTCAGGAGATTTGGTTGCCTCAAGCATCCAAGCATCGTGCCACCGCAGGCCGTGATCCGGCCACTTTGTGACCGGCGGCCGGCCTAATATGTCAGATTTATTGCCGTCCCGCAGGGCTAGGCGGTTAGTCGATCCAGGATGGTGATGAACTCGTCCGCTTGGCCCAGGTCGCGGGCCATCTTGGCGCGCTGGTGCTCGGCCCGTTGCAGGAACTCGGCCAAGCGGGCGGCCGGGGCCTGGGTGGCGGCGGTGCCTGCCTCCGGACCATCCCCGGCTCCGTTGAGCAGACCGAGGAGTTCCGCCATCTCTTCGAGGGAGAAACCCAGGGGCTTCATTTGTTTGATCAGCATCAGCCGATCGGCGTCCGCCTCGGAATAGACCCGAAAGCCACCCTCGGTACGCGCCGTCGCGGGCAGCAGCCCGACGTCGTCGTAATGGCGGATAGTCCGCAGGGACAGCCCCGTGCGGTCTGCCAGTTCGCCGATGTGCATGGTGCTGTTGCCGCTGGATTTAGCCGTCACCGGAGCCTCCGTCCTGTTCGAATTGAAACTCTACCATCACGTTAGGGTAGGGTTAGGTGGCGGGTGAGACTTTCAAGACTAGTTCCCCCTTTTCCCGGCGCGGCGCTGCGCCCCTTCATTCATTAGCAAAACGAGACCGTAGCAGCGCGTCTTCTTGACCATGAACGGAGCCAGAAATGGCCGTCACAACAGCCGAACACCCGCCGGTGTTCACGCCTGAACAGCTTCAATCCGTCCGGCGCACCCTGACGTCACCCCGCCGACTCAAGACCGAGGTGCTGGGCGGACTCGTCGTCGCCCTGGCCCTGATCCCGGAAGCCATCGCTTTCTCGATCATCGCCGGCGTCGATCCGCGAATCGGGCTCTTCGCCTCCTTCACCATGGCAGTCACCATTGCCTTCGTCGGCGGCCGCCCCGCGATGATCTCTGCGGCCACCGGCGCGATCGCCCTGGTGATCGCTCCTCTGGTGAAGTCCCACGGCGTGGACTACTTCGTTGCCGCCGTCATCCTAGCCGGCATCTTCCAGGTCATCCTGGGACTGGCCGGCGTCGCGAAACTGATGAGGTTCATCCCCCGGTCGGTGATGGTGGGCTTCGTCAACGCGCTGGCCATCCTGATCTTTCTGTCCCAGGTCCCTGAGCTGCTCGGCGTCCCGTGGCTGGTCTACCCGCTCCTGGCCCTGGGCCTGGTCATCGTCTTCGGGCTGCCCAAACTGACGAAGGCGGTGCCCGCCCCGCTGGTGGCAATCGTGGTCCTGACGCTCATCACCGTGCTCGCCGCCGTCGCCGTTCCCACGGTGGGGGACAAGGGCGCACTCCCCGACTCCCTGCCGACGCTGTTCCTCCCGAACGTGCCGCTCAGCCTTGACACCCTGCAGGTGATCTTCCCCTTCGCCCTGGCCATGGCCTTCGTGGGACTGCTCGAATCGCTCATGACGGCCAAACTCGTCGATGACATCACCGACACCCGGTCACCCAAAACGCGGGAGGCGTGGGGGCAGGGCGTGGCCAACATCGTCACCGGCTTCTTCGGCGGCATGGGCGGCTGCGCCATGATCGGCCAGACCATGATCAACGTGAAGGCCTCCGGCGCCCGGACCCGGATTTCCACCTTCCTGGCCGGTGTCTTCCTGCTGATCCTGGTGGTGGCCCTGGGTGGCCTGGTCTCGCTGATCCCAATGGCCGCACTCGTGGCCGTGATGATCTTCGTCTCCGTGGCCACCTTCGACTGGCACAGCATCCGGCCACGGACCCTGAAGATGATGCCCAAGAGCGAAACCACGGTCATGACTGCTACCGTCATCGTCACCGTCGCCACCCACAACCTGGCGATCGGCGTGGGCGTCGGCGTGCTCGTGGCGATGGTGACGTTCGCCCGCCGGGTGGCGCACTTCGTGACCGTGCACCGCACCGTGACCGAAGTCGACGGCGGCCAGCTCGCCACCTACCGGGTCAACGGCGAGCTCTTCTTCGCTTCCTCCAACGACCTCTATACCCAGTTCGACTACGCCCTGGATCCCGACCACGTTGTCATCGACCTGCACGCCTCGCACCTCTGGGATGCCTCGACGGTCGCCGCCCTGGACGCCATCACCGCGAAATACCGCCATCAAGGCAAGGACGTGAGGATCGTCGGTCTCAACGATGCCAGCCTGCTCATGCGCGAACGCCTCGCCGGCAAGCTCGGCGGGCACTAGCCGGCGGGCTTGGACGCCTTGCCGTCCAGCCACAGAACGTCGGACTCGTCGCTATGCGCACCGGTGGTCCCGACGTGTTTGCTACTGATGCCCGGTCCCCGTCGGATGACGTGGACCAATGCCATGCCGTGGCCGCGCCCCAGACCGTAGTCGGCCTTCAGCCAGTCGAGGATTTCGCCGGTCTTCACGGCGGTGTCGTCGAAGCCCTTCTGCTCGGCGATTTCGAAGAGCTGGCGCGGGGTAAGGCCGGTCTGGTCCTCGATGGTGTCGAGGTACGCCTGGAATGACATCCGTGGATTCCCTTCAGCGGTTCGTTGGTTCCCGGCCACTCTATGGACCGGGGTCCGTTACCGCCAGAGACGGGCGGCCCTGGCTTGAGCATCCAACCCTGCGTCCTTCAACCGGTTCGTAGGACCGGCTACGCTCGGGATCATGGCGCAGACGTGGGAGCCGGGCCGGCCCGGTGTGCTCAGCCTTCCCTCCGGACGGCTCATCCGCGGCCGTGGCATCCTGGCGCCGGTTCCGTCCGGTCCGGGGCCCGAGTTCGGGCTGTATCTGCTGGGACGCCGGCCGAGGCCGGTCGCGTGGGACTCCCGGTGGGTGCGCTGGAGGGACCTCCTCCTGCCCGCCGACGACGCCGAGGCGCTCGACGCCTTCCGCGAGGCCTGGCGGCGCGCCGCAACCGAACGGGTTGAAGTGGCCTGCTGGGGCGGCCGCGGCCGGACCGGCACCGCACTGGCCTGCATCGCGGTCCTGGACGGTGTCCCGGCCGACGAAGCCGTCGCCTTTGTGCGGCGGAATTATCGCCGCGGCGCGGTGGAAACCCCCTGGCAGCGGCGCTACGTGGGCCGGTTTACCGGCGTCGAGCCCTGACCGAGAGTCCCTTGCAGCACTGTCACGGATCGACGGGGTTTTTACCGCTGCCACCGCCGGTGCCACCGACGCCCGAGCCCGCGGGACATGGAAATGGCGGGGGTGCTGAATTTCTCAGCATCCCCCGCCAAAGCCATCCGCCCGGATTAGGCACGCGACCGGCCGCGGATGAAGTGGAAAATCAGGACAACCACGGCAATTACCAGAAGCAGGTGAATGAACCCGCCGCCGATGCTGCCGAGCAGGCCAAGAAGCCAAAGAACGGCGAGAATGATAGCGATCCAAAGCAACATGGTAACTTCCTTAGTTCGAATAAAAATGTTGATAAAACTGTTTCAAGTCCCGGCCCAACGGACCGCTTACTAGAAATACTAAGCGTACTTGTCATATTGTGCCAACGGGCGCGCTGGGCTGAATCTGCAGCCCTCCCGTTCGGGTGGCAGCGTTGACAGCCTGTGCCCGGCGCTCTCCGCTCCGGACTCGCCTTCCTAGAACCGGTGGGTGCCGCGCAGCCCGCGGGGTCGGCCGTCCGGGTCCACGATCAGGCGGTTGATGGGATCCGCCCAAAGCCGCTGGAGCCGCGTCACGGGTTCAACAGTGTGGTGTCGCACCTGCCCGGCGGGGCGCGGCGAACTGCGTCCGGCGTCGTGCCAGTGATCAAGTGCGCCGGCGGTGGTGTTCCAAAGCTCCAGCCCTGCGGCGGGGTCATCCAGGCGGGAATCATCTTGCTCCAAGCCCAGGTGCTCGGCCCAGAGTTGCAGCCGGAGTTTGCGGGCCAACGGTCGGGAGGCGTCGTCGGTTCGCGTGCCGGACGGTTCTCCGGTAACGCTGCTGGTGTCGACAACGGCGCAGGTGAGCTCGCTGTCAGTGGTCCAGGACCGGCGGTTGAAGTTGTCCGAGCCGCAGGTAAACCAGGTGTCGTCGATGATGCAGATCTTGGCGTGAACGTAGATCGGAGTGCCCGCGCTATTCTCCAGGTCGAACACGCCGACCCGGTCCGGCGCCACCCGGCGCAGTTCTTGGAGTGCCCGCAGTTGCCCGATCCTCCTGGGCGGCCCACCGAGAGCGCCGTCCGAGTCGGGGTAGCGGGGCACGACGGCGATCACGTTCAGGCCGGGATTGCGTTCGAGGGCCTGCGCGATGCCGGCAGCGACCTCTGTAGACCACAGGTACTGGTCCTCGATGTAGATCAGCGAGCGGGCGCAGGCGAAGGCCTTAGCGTAGGCCCGGGCAATGCTGCGCTCGCCCTCAGGCGCGAACGGGAATGGGGGACGTTTCACGCCGTAGGTGCGCAGCAGCTGAACGGCGTGGGGGCCCGCCGGCGGAGGGGGCGGGGCAGCATCGGGGAGCGGTTCGGGGTGCCGCGGCATCCGGGCCAGACGCTGCAGCAGCATCCGGTAGGGGGTGCGCCGGTCCAGGGGATGGGGGTCGTTCCACCGTTCAGCGAACACCGCCAGCACATCTGCCACCACAGGGCCACGCAGTTCGAGGGCGGCATCGTGCCACGGTGGCCGCTTGCCGTACCGGGGATCCATCGCAACCGCCTGCGGGTCTCCCGCATGGTCAGCGTCGTCCCTGCGGCTGTGGGAAAGGTCCAGCCCGCCAACGAACGCAACGTCCCGGGACGGGTCGTCACGACGTCGGATGACGACGATCTTCTGGTGGTGGGAACCGAACATACGTATCCGCTGATCCAGCAGCACCTCCCCGCCGGCATCGTTGATCTCACGGCCCAGTCGTTCGTTGGAGCGGCCGCTGATGGGCGCCGATATGCGCTCGCCGTGGGATCGCCAGACCAGGCCCCGGACTTCCACGCCCGCGCGGGCCAGCCGGGCCAGCAGGTCACCGACCGACGGCCCGTCCGCCAGCAACTGCTCATCGGCGTCGCCCCGCCAGTCGGTGAACCAGACGCGGTCTCCCGCCTGCAGCTCCGTCAGTTCCTCATGCAGGCGGGCGAAATAAGCTGCTCCATGAACCAGGGGCCGCACGAGGTTACCCTCCGACCACGACGGCGACCCGGCGCCGCCCGTTTGCACGTCTGTGGCCGGATTACCCCGTTCCGCGCCGCTCAAGAACCACGTATCAGCTGCACTGTCCACTCGGTCCTTCTTTCGAATCCATAAAGCCGAATCCCTAGTCCTGGGCGAGCCGGTAGCGTTCGATCTGCCTGAGCCGGCGCTGCAGGCTGTCGCGCCGGGGGTGCGGGACGGCGTCAGCCGGTTCCGCGGTGAGGTCGATATGGGCTGTTCCGTACTGCCAGAGCAGCAGGTCGTCCAGCAGCCGGTCCGGGCCGGGGGAGTAGCGGTGGTCCAGGGCCTTGCGGACCTCGGTGATCCGGTTGGCGCTGAGCAGCCCCGCTAGCTGCACGGTCTGGTCCAGGCCGTGCGCCGCCATCAGTTCGGCGGCCCAGCCCCAGTCGTCGTCGACCTTCCGGTCCACGTGCGGCAGCAGCGTCCGCCAGACGTCGCGGATCCGATTGGGCGTGAGCTGCGCGGCGCCTTCGCCGTCCATGTCCCAGTAGCTGCGGACCTCTTCATAGCGTTCGTGCAGGTCCGCAAACGCCGATTCCACTGTCTCCAGCATGGCGGCGGTGGCCGTGAACTGGCGGTCGAAGTGCGGAGTCCAAGCGCGTGGATCCTCGGCCTTGAAGCGGATGTCGTGCTCTATCTCGCTCCATGCGTGCGCAAAGACCGTCCTGATCTGGCACTCAAAAAAATAGCTGCCGTTGGCCGGGACCTCCGGGTTGTAGACCTGCTGATACTCCTTGACCGCCTCATTCTGGATGGTCCGCAAAATCAGGTGACGGCTGGAATAGCCATAGGTTCCGGATTCGATCGAACCGATGTCCTTCTCCCGGTCGCCGCGGCAGTCGAAGAGTTGGCGCTGGCGTTTTATCAGGTTGGCCACCACGGCGTTTTCGGCCGGGAGCTTAGTGATGACGCGGATGCCGACCATGTCATTGAGCGTGCGGAACGGGTCCGGGAACTTCAGCACCGGCGGCCCGCCCGGCTCCAGCGGCTCCTCCGTGCGAGAGATCTTCTCGCGGAAGGACTCCACCGTTTTGGTCCGGCCGGTCACGAACAAGGAGGTCACCTCGGTGCCCTTGAGCATTGTCCGCAGCGACAGCAGCACCTCGCGAGTGACGAGCTTCAGGGCAGGACGGACCCGCTCGTAGAGTTGCACGTTGTCCTGCACGGATTCGCGCAGCGCAGGGTCCAGACGCTCCCAGTTGCTAGCCATTGGGCTAGCTTACGATGCCGGTCCGACAACCGGCTTCCGGGGTGTCGCGCGAAGCCCAAGGTAGGCTCTGCACATGGCTGATCTGCGGCGTCGGGCTTAGTGCGCTGCAGCGGCGGTGACACCGGGGGCAGTCACCGCCTGTTCACCGGGCCCCAAGGAGGACACAGTGAAGCGGCAGAAGTACCACTATGGCGAGGATCCCAGCCAGTGGGGGGAACTCTTCCTTCCGGACGCGGCCGAGCCCCAGGGGGTGGTGGTGGTCATCCACGGCGGCTACTGGCGTTCGCAGTACGGGGCCGAACTCGGCGAACCGCTGGCCAGGGACCTCGCAGCGCATGGCGTGGCCGCCTGGAACCTGGAGTACCGGCGGGCCGGCAACGGCGGCGGCTGGCCGCACACCTTCGCCGACGTCCTTGCAGGGATCGATAAACTCCGCGACGTCGCCGGTGAACACGGAATCGGGCTGGACCGTGTTGTGGCCCTCGGCCACTCCGCCGGCGGGCACCTGGCCGTGTGGGCGGCCGGTCGGAACCGGCTCGCCCAGCTTGGCGCCCCGGAAGCGGACCGCCAGCTCGAACGAAAGAACGGCGGCGCCGCGGTGCACCTAACCGGCGTGGTCAGCCAGTCCGGGGTGCTGAACCTGGCCGAGGCGGAGCGGCTCAACCTCAGCAACGGGGCCGTAAGCAACTTCCTGGGCGGCTCCTCGGATAGATACCCCAAACGGCATAAGTTTGCGGACCCGATGAGCGCGGCGCCCCTGCGGGTGCCCGTCTACGCGGTGCACACCACCGAGGACGACACCGTGCCGCTGAGCCAGTCCGAGGCCTACTCCGCCGCGGCCA
Organism: Arthrobacter sp. UYEF3; assembly: GCF_040546245.1. NCBI lineage: Bacteria > Bacillati > Actinomycetota > Actinomycetes > Micrococcales > Micrococcaceae > Arthrobacter > Arthrobacter sp. UYEF3. Next base: position 205,538 of record NZ_JBEPNK010000005.1, on the reverse strand, counting down.
AGGCCGGCGGCGCTCCGGTCCAGTTCCTCAAGCTCCCCGGCGACCACTTCGCCCTGATTGACCCGAAGACGCCCGCGTACCGGAAGTGCCGCGAACTGGTCCAGCAACTGCTGGGCTGAGCCGGGGCGGCCGGGTCCTCGCGTAGACTGGGTACAGGTGCGCCGGGAAGTCTGGTCGGCATAGTTCAGTCGACCCAATTTTTAGGACTTCCGCATGAGCCACACCCCTCCTTCCGGCCGCCCGGCACTCAAGCCGGGTCCCACGATCCTGGGCCGCGGCAGCTACACCGAATTCCTGCGCATCGGCCAAATTCTGCGCAAGGAAACCGTCGGCGGCGCACTGCTCGTCGCGGCCGCCGTCGTAGCCCTGATCTGGGCTAACTCGCCGGCGTCCGGGAGCTACTTCGCCCTCCGCGACTTCAAGATCGGCTATGCCCCCTGGCATCTGGAGCTGAGCCTCGGGGCGTGGGCGGCTGACGGGCTGCTAGCCATCTTCTTCTTCCTGGTCGGCCTGGAGCTCAAACGGGAGTTCATCGCCGGGGACCTCCGGCAACTGAGCAAGTCGGTCGTCCCGGTCGCGGCGGCAGTGGGCGGGGTCCTCATCCCGGCGGTGATCTACGCCGTCGTCAACCTCGGCAGCCCCGACACCCTGCGCGGCTGGGCTATTCCCACCGCCACGGATATCGCCTTCGCCGTCGCGGTGCTCGCGATCATCGGTTCGCACCTGCCCAGCGCGCTGCGGATCTTCCTGCTCACCCTGGCCGTAGTGGATGACCTGATCGCGATCACGATCATCGCCATCTTCTACTCCAGCGAACTGCACCTGGTCCCGCTCCTGCTGGCCCTGCTTCCGCTGGGCCTCTACACCTACCTGGCGCACCGGCACCGGCGCTTCTTCGGCCTGAAAGCCCCCGCCGCCTGGCTCATTCTGCTTCCCCTCGGCCTGGCCACGTGGGCCCTCGTGCACGCCTCGGGCATCCACGCGACGGTGGCCGGGGTCCTGCTCGGCTTCGCCATCCCGGTGCTCCGCTCCCAGGCCAGCGGCGGACCGGACGCCGGCCCGGGGCTCTCGGAAATCTTCGAGCACCGCTTCCGGCCCATCTCGGCCGGAATCGCCGTGCCGGTGTTCGCTTTCTTCTCGGCCGGCGTCGCCGTGGGCGGCTGGGGCGGGCTGGGCAACGCGCTGACGGACCCCGTGGCCGTGGGCATCATCCTGGCACTGGTGCTGGGAAAGCCCGCCGGCGTCCTGGGCACCACGTGGCTGCTCACCAAGCTGACCAGGGCGCGGCTGGACAGCTCGTTCAAATGGATCGACATCTTCGGCGTCTCGATCCTGGCTGGCATCGGCTTCACCGTGTCCCTTCTGGTGGCGGAGCTCAGCTTTGGCCAGGGCAGCGACCACGACGGCCACGCCAAGGTGGGCATCCTGGCGGCGTCACTGCTCGCCGCCCTGCTGGCCAGCGTGCTGCTGGGGACCCGCAACCGCCAATACCGGTTCGCCGAGGAGGAAGAGAAGCGCGACTCGGATCAGGATGGGATCCCGGATGTCTACCAGCAGCGCGTAGCGGAGTCCTAGGCGGCCCTCCGGGTCAGGGCGACCGGGCAAGCGGGGCGCCCGGGCGCGTTCTCTGGCAGAGTATGACCATGCTCACAGTCATTGGTGAGGCCCTGGTTGATGTCGTCCAGCGCTCCTCAGGAACCCAGGCCCACGTTGGCGGCAGCCCCCTGAACGTCGCGGTCGGTCTGGCCCGGCTGGACCATCCGGTGCAGTTCATCGGCCGTTACGGCCGGGACCCCTACGGAGAATCCGTCGCGGCGCACCTGAAATCCAGTTCGGTGCTGCTTCCCCTGGGTCCGGATGAGCTGCCGACGTCGGTGGCCACCGCGCTGATTGACGACGACGACGGCGCCGCCAGCTACACCTTCGATCTCGCCTGGCAGCTACCCGGCCTCGCCAACCGGCTGCCGTTCATGCTGCAGGGCAGCACCCTGCTGCATACCGGGTCAATCGCGACGATGCTCGCGCCGGGAGCCGCGGACGTGCTCTCCGCCGTCGAACATGCCCATCCTTTGACCACTGTCAGCTTCGATCCCAACTGCCGCCCCAGCATCATCACCGACGCCGACTATGCCCGTCGCCAGGCCGAAAAGTTCGTCGCCCTGGCGGACGTGGTCAAAGCCTCCGACGAGGACCTCGAATGGTTGTACCCCGGCGTGGATCCGCTGGATTCAGCCCGCCGCTGGCTGGCCCTCGGCGGCTCGGAGGGCCCCGCCATGGTGGTGGTCACGCGCGGTGCGGCGGGGCCGTGGTCCGTTAACGCCGCCGGCGAGACGCGTGTCCCGGCCCCGGCCGTGAAAGTCGCGGACACCGTTGGCGCCGGCGATTCGTTCATGGCGGCGCTGCTGTCCGGCATCGTGGACCGGGGCCTCAACGGGGCGCAGAACCGCAAGGAACTCCGCGCATTGTCCGCCGGAAGCCTGCGTGAACTCCTCGCCCACGCCGCCGCGGCCGCCGCCGTCACGGTCTCGCGGGCCGGCGCGAATCCGCCCACCCGTGCCGAACTGAGCCGGATGGAACACGACCCCGAAAGCGCCGTCACGGGCAATTGAGGGTGCGTGCGCCGTATCGACGGTTCCCTGCATCCTCGACGCTTCCGCCCTGTCGAACCGGCACGGAACCGTCGAAATGACGCGGGGGCGGCCAACGTAGACTGGCAGCATGCGGCTGGTAGCAAGTGACATTGACGGAACGATCCTGGGCCACGACGGCAAGATCAGCGACCGGACCGTGCGCGCATTCCACGCCTGCCGCGACGCCGGGGTGGAATTGGTCTTCGTCACCGGCCGCCCGCCGCGCTGGCTGCACCCCCTCCAGGACCAGTTGGGCCACGCCGGAACCGTGATCTGCTCCAACGGCGCCGTGGTCTGGGACCTTGAGGCCGACCGGCTGGTGTCCGCCCGCACCCTGGGGCTTGAGGCCATGTTCGAGGCCCGCGGAATCATCAAGCGGCTGCGTCCTTCCGCGCTGTTCGCTGCGGAAACCCTCAGCGGTTTCCACCTGGAACCGGGATTCCTCGGAACCGGTTCGAGCGGAGTGCTCGCCGAATTCACGCCCGCTCCGCTGCACGAAACGCTCACCGAGTCCGACGACGTCGTGAAGTTCCTTGCCATTGTGCGGGAGGGAACCGCGGACGATTTCCTGGCCGAGGTCTCGCCCGCCGTCGCCCATCTCGCGGCCGCCACGCACTCGGCCCCCAACCTCGCGATGCTGGAACTCTCGCTGCCCGGTGTTAACAAGGCCGTCACGCTCGCGGAATACGCGGCGTCCCTGGGCGTGCCGGCGCAGGACGTGGTGGCGTTCGGCGACATGCCCAATGACATTGAGATGCTGCGCTGGGCCGGGCAGGGCTATGCGATGGCCAGCGGCCACCCGGAGGCCATCCGTGCGGCCAGCCGGCAGGCGCCGCATTTTGACGACGACGGCGTCGCCCAGATCCTCGAGGCCAAGCTCGCCGAGCTGGGTGTCCGGCTCCCTTAACGGTCATCACCCGCCCGGACCCGCCCGGAGCCGCCCGAGCCAGGAGCCGGCGCCCGGAGCAAGGAGCCGGCCAGGCCGCCCTGCGGTCACGGGATTCCCAGCTGACGGACAACTGCCGTTCACCTTGGCCGCCTAGGCTGGCACCTCCGAATGGATCGTCTGACTGAGGGTGGGCAATCATGGCCAGGAGCGGTAACCGACACAGCGATGAGCAGCCGGTCCGGCGAGTGGCGCCGGACGCGCACTGGCAGAACCTGCGCCAGGGCGACCGCGTGCGGGTCCGCCTGGCGCCCGGGTACGAGACCGGCGGCTTTGTGGACGCCCTGACGACGGACCACACCAGCGTCTGGGTGGCCCTCGACGGCGGCGGGCGCACGCTGCTGCACTGCAGCGACGGGGTGGAGATCCTGCCGCACAGCGCCTGAGCCTGCGACCGCTACGACCGGCCCAAGTAACTAGCAGCAGGGGCCGCTCTGAGCCCTCAAAACGGCCCCTGCTGCTAGTCAGATGGGCGGGGCGCCGCTCCGGTAGGCTTCAGATGTGAGCGCCCCGCACCCTTTCCTCGCCTCCGGCGGAACTGCCGGCGAGCCCGTCGCGATGGCCCACCGCGGCTTCTCCCCGGAGGGCGCCGAGAACTCCATGGCCGCGTTCCGCGCCGCCGTCGCGCTCGGCTACCGCTACCTCGAAACCGATGTGCACACCACCGCCGACGGCGTGTTGCTGCTGTTCCACGACGACACCCTGGACCGCGTCACGGACGGCCGCGGCCGGATTTCACAGCTGCCCGCCGGCACGGTGGCCCGGGCCAGGATCGCCGGCGCCGAGCCGATCCCGCTGCTCGCGGAGCTCGTCACGGAGTTCCCGGAGGTTCGCCTCAACCTGGACGTCAAAGACTGGAACTCGGTGGCTCCGCTGGCGTCGGCGATCGAGCAGTATGGCCTGCACGACCGGGTGCTGATCGCCAGCTTCTCGGACCGCCGCCGGCGCGCGGTGCTGCGCCGGCTGAGCCGTCCGGCCGCGAGCTCCGCGGGCATGGCCTCCAATGCCCTCTTCGTGCTGCTGGGGCCGCTGCTGCCGACGGTCCTGCTGCGCCTCGCGACCGGTCGTGCGCTCCGCGGCGTGCACGCCCTGCAGGTCCCGGTCCGCTACGGCGCCGTGCAGGTGGTGACGGCCGGGTTCGTCCGCCGCGCCCACCGCCGCGGCCTGCACGTCCACGTCTGGACCATCAATGAAGCGTCGGAGATGCGCCGGCTGCTGGACCTCGGCGTCGACGGGATCGTCACGGACCGCGCCGACCTGCTGAAGACGGTATTGCAGGAGCGCGGACAGTGGCGGCCGTAGCCGGGGCCGCCGCGGTGCGGAATAGTCGGGCCCGGCTGGCAGGATGGAGCCATGCGTATCCTGATCGCCCCGGACAAGTTCAAAGGTTCCCTGACTGCCGCCGAGGCTGCGGCCGCCATCGCGGAGGGCGCTCTGCGGGTCTACCCTGAGGCCGAGACCATCCAGTTTCCGGTGGCCGACGGCGGCGAGGGGACCCTCGAAGCAGCCGTCGCTGCCGGGTATGAGGAGCGGCTGAACGCCGTCGTGGGACCGATTTTGGCCCCTGTCGGCGCGGCCTGGGCGATTCGCCGGGATGCCTTCGGCGGCGCCACAGCGGTCATCGAGACGGCCCAGGCCTCCGGCCTGGCCCATCTGGAACCCACACCCGCGAATGCCCTGCGGGCCCACAGCTACGGCTGCGGACAGCTGATTGCGGCCGCGCTGGACGCCGGCGCCACCGAAATCGTGCTGGGCCTGGGCGGCTCGGCGATGAGCGACGGCGGCAGCGGCGCCCTGCGTGCGCTGGGCCTGAAACCTATGGATGCCGCCGGAAACGTGGTGCCCCTCGGCGGCGGTTCGCTCGCCGAGGTGGCCGCTGTCGATCTCAGCGGCCTGGATGCCCGGCTGGCGGCGGTGAGGTTCAGGATTGCCGTGGACGTGCAGAATCCGCTCTATGGGCCCGACGGCGCCGCCCACGTCTTCGGTGCCCAGAAGGGCGCCGATGCGGAGGCCATGGAGGTTCTTGACGCCGGGTTGCGCAACTGGGCCTCGGTGCTGCGGCAGGCCACCGGCCGTGACGTCAACGTGCCGGGCGCTGGCGCGGCGGGCGGCTTCCCCGCGTCGTTCCTGGCCTTCAGCAGCGCGTCGCTGGAGAGCGGCTTCGAACTGGTGGCCAAGCTGACCGGGCTGGCCGAAAAGCTGGCGGACGCGGACCTGGTGATCACCGGGGAGGGGTCGCTGGACTCGCAGTCGCGGCCGGAAAGGCGCCGATCGCCCTCGCGGATGCCGCCCGCGAGCTGGGCATCCCGGTGATCGTCGTCGCCGGCCGGATCCTGGTCACGCCCGAGGACCTCGCGCGGCACGGGGTGGTCGCCGCCGCCCAACTTTTGGACGTGGCACAGAGCCCGGCAGACGCGGTCGTGAACGCTGCGAAGTACCTGGCCTGGACCACCAGCCAGGTCCTCGAAGGGGCCTGACCCGACTTATCGGGTGTGTTTGGCCGATGCTTCAGCGCTGGCCTTGCCCGGCCATGCGACGGAGCACTCCGGTTTCATCTGTAGATTGTCCGGTGGTGGGCATCGGCGCTGCTTCCCGACAAACTCCCGTGGATACTAAGCTTACTGAGGATTTTTCGGGTACGGTGGAAAGCAGGGAAGCCCGCACTCCGGGGGGGCGCCCCGCTCGAAGAAGACCCGATCGTTCAGGTTTGACCAGCCGAATGCCAGAACGCAGGAGGAACGACATGACTCAGGACAATCAGCAGCGGAAATCCGCGGAAGAAGCCATTGAGGAAGAAGCAGGCGGCTACGGAACCCCCACCGCGGAGCAGGAAATGCCGGCCGCGGACGCAAAGTCGTTCGCACAGCCGCGCGATGAGGAGGCCTTCGACGCGGCAGGGCTCAACCAGGACAGTCCCGACGGCGAGACGTATCCGGCCGGTGCGCCGGATTTGAGCCAGTTCGGTGCCGAAGACCAGGATAGTGCGGGAGAACCCGGAGCGGGACGCTTCGGAGGAACGGAGGAACAGATGAACGCGGAAAACAACAGCACGGAAGCAGGGTTCGAGCAGGGCAATGAGGCAGCTGCTGAAAGCGGCGGCGCGGTGCCCTCCTCGGAAGCGGAGATGGATGAGGCAAACACGGAGGAACCGGAGCCGGGCCGGCCCTTCTCTTCCGAGTCTGGCCAGGACGCCGCCGGGATCCCCGACGGCAGCGGCACGGACCTGCCGGAAGAGAAGTCGCCGAAGGACCACGGCCGCGACGACGCGGACTCCTTCGACGCCGGCTAGGCCGCCGAAAAGCCGCGGGCCGGCGTCCTTCCACTCTCTGGTGGGAGGGCGCCGGCCCTTCCTCTGCCGGGCGTGTGTCTGCCGGGGCCGGGCGGTTAGCGGCGCTTCTTCGGGGCGCGCTTCGCCGCGGCGTTGACCGCGGACCTGGCGGCCGCGACGGGCGCGGGGTCCCCGGTCTCCGGTTCGGCCACAGTGCCGCGGGCCTTCGCGATAGCCTTCATGCCGTGGTAAAGCACCAGGGCGGCGGCGGATCCCAGCGCGATACCGGTGAACTTGAGGTCGCCGATGGTCCAGGTGTAATCCGCGATGCCGATAATGAGGGCCACCGCCGCAGTGGTGAGGTTGATCGGGTTCGAGAAGTTGACCTTGTTCTGCACCCAGATTTTTACGCCCAGAACGCCGATCATGCCGTAAAGCATGGTGGCGGCGCCGCCCAGCACGCCGGCCGGCACGGTCGCGATCAGTTCGCCGAACTTCGGCGAGAAGCTGAGTACGACGGCGAAGAGTCCGGCCACCCAGTACGCCGCGGTCGAATAAACCTTTGTCGCGGCCATGACACCGATGTTTTCGGCGTAGGTGGTGGTGCCGGATCCGCCGCCCAGGCCGGCGAGGACGGTGGCGGCGCCGTCGGCCATCAGCGCGCGGCCGGAGACGCCGTCGAGGTTCTGCCCGGTCATGGCGGACACCGACTTCACGTGGCCGATGTTCTCCGCCACGAGCACCAGCACTACCGGCACGAACAGGCCGACGACGCCGAGGTGGAATTCGGGGGTCTGGAAGTGCGGGAGCCCGACCCAGGCGGCGGCGTCGACCTTGGCGAAGTCGACCTCGCCGCGGATCACTGCCACGAGGTAGCCCGCCAGGACGCCGACCAGGATGCTCAGGCGGCCCAGGATGCCGCGGAAGAAGACGCTGACCAGGATGATCACGACGAGGGTGCTCAGGGCGGTGATCGGGGCGGCATCGAAGTTGTTCTTGGCCGCCGGGGCCAGGTTCAAGCCGATCAGGCAAACAATCGCGCCGGTGACGATCGGCGGCATGAGTCGATTGATCCAGCCCGCACCGAACTTCTGCACGATTGCACCGACGATGGCCAGCCCGACACCGGCGAGCACCACGCCGCCAAGCGCGCCGGGGATCCCGTACTGCTGCTGCGAGGCGGTGATCGGGGCGATGAACGCGAAGGAGGAACCGAGGTAGCTGGGCACCCGGCCCTTCGTGATGACCAGGAACAGCAGGGTGCCGATGCCGGAGAAGAACAGGGTGGTGGCCGGCGGCATGCCCGTGATGATCGGAACCAGGAAGGTGGCGCCAAACATGGCCACCACATGCTGCATGCCCACGCCGATGGTCAGGGGCCACGCGAGGCGCTCATCGGGCCGGACGACTTCGCCGGGGCGGATGGACTTGCCGTTTCCGTGGATCTTCCATTTGGTGCCGAGCATGCTCATTGCAGCGGGCCTTTCAAGAATGTGTGGCGGGGCCGGGAAGGAATCTTCCGGTGCCACTTTACCGCCGGACCGGCGCCTCCTGTGCCGGAGGCCATTCGGGCGGTTTGGCCAGCAGCAGGACTGCCTGCGGATCCTTTTCCATTGCCCGCGCGGACCGGATCAGTTGGGCTTGAAGGACGAAGCCTTGTTCCGCGAAGTGGAGGGCGACGTCGTCGGGAGCGTGCAGTTCCGTCCGGAGTTCGACGTCGTGACCGTACGCCCGCTTGCTGGTGCGGTGACCGCTTCCCGCCTGGAAGGCAATTAGTGCCACGCCGCCCGGCCGGAGCACCCGCCAGAACTCGCGTGCGATCGCCGGCAACGCCGTCCGGGACGAATGAATGATCGAATACCAGGAGAGGACCCCGTCCGCGGCCGCAGGAGCGGCCGGAAGGTGCGCCAACTCGCCGACGTCGAACGCCAGCTCTGGATGAAGCGTGTGTGCGGTCCGGACCATGCCGGTGGAGAGATCCGCCCCTAAAACGTCCAGCCCCGCGGCGCTCAGGTGGGCGCTCATGCGTCCGGCACCGCACCCGGCGTCGATCACTTTCCGTTCCGGCGTGCCGCCCACCTGCCTGGAGAACTCCTCGATCATGGCCATATCCAAGGGCGCCTCGAAGCTGCTATCAGGGAGCGTCGCCGAATACGCCTTGGCCACCGCGTCGTAGGCGGATCTGACGTCGACCAAGGTCCAGGGGTTTGCCATTGCCCGAGCTTACTGACCCGGACTGCGTGGTGACCGTCTATGCTCTGGGACACGTCGGACAATTGCTTCTAAGGCATCGTGCTCCGGGTTGTGAATTCGAACGCACGGCCGCTGTACCGTGGGGTCTAATGACTATTTCGAACCTACGTGCAGCGTACGACCAGCAGCTCCGGACGGATGCCGAGACCCCCAGCGCGGCCGACATCTCGCGGCTGGGTCCCTTGCGGCTGGCGACCTTCGCAGGCGGCCGCGGATTCGTGACTTATCAAGACCTGGCCGGGGCGGGTGCAGAGAGGATCGCACGCTGGGTGGCGGAAGTCCTTGCGTTCTACCGCGCGGATCCGGCAATCGTGCGGGTTGAATGGAAGACCCGGGGCCATGACCATGCGCCCGGACTTCATGCGGCGCTGCTGAAAAACGGGTTTGAGCCCGACGAGACCGAGTCGGTGATGATCGGGGCCGCGAGTGGGCTGGCCGTGGACGTGAAACTCCCGCCGGGGGTGCGCGTGCGGCGTGTCACGGAAGTACCCGACATCCGGGCCATGAGCGGAATGCAGGACGAAGTCTTTGGCAGTCCGGCCTCCGACGGCAACGCTGAAGCAATCCTCCGCCGGATGGCCCGCGACGACGGCATGGAGTTATGGGTGGCTGAGCATCAGGGGGTGATCGTCAGTGCGGGACGTCTGGAGCCGGTCCCGGACACGGACTTCGCCGGCATCTGGGGCGGTGCGACGCGCAAAGAATGGCGCGGCCAAGGGATTTACCGCGCCGTCACCGCAGCCCGTGCCCGGGCCGCGCTGACGCTGGGCAAGGAACTGATCCACAGCGATTCAACCGAATATTCACGACCGATTTTGGAGCGCTACGGTATGGTCCGGGTATCGACGACGACGCCGTACCGCTGGCGGCGCTAAGCGCCGCTGGGAGGCGCTGGCTTAGAGGTTATCCGTCGCTTCGCAGGGGTTGGCTCCGGGTCGGGTGCGGTGGACGTTTTCCGCCAGCCGGGCGATCAGGGCACCGAGGGACCGGGCGTCGTCTTTGTCCGGTCCGGCCAGGAGGTCGGCTTCGGCGGCGGCGACACGCTCCTCGTAGGCGTCCAGCATTTGCCGGCCACCTGTGGTGGCGATGCATGTACCACACGGGCGCCCCGGACGACATCGCCGAACGCATCGTGGAGCGGCACGCCCACATGGGACATGTGCGCCACTTCCTGCAGGTGGACATCGGCCGCCTCCCGTAGGAGCACTTCCTCAAAGCCCTGACCCTGCTCGCTACCGAGGTCAAACCACGCGTCGAACTCCTGCTGCAGGACCACTAGCGAAGCGGCGCGAGGGTGCGGGTGCTGTTTAGCCTTCGCACTCCGTGCAGTAGGCGTGGCCGTCCTTCTCGCGGGCGAGCTGGGAGCGGTGCCGGACGAGGAAACAGGAGTAGCAGGTGAACTCGTCCGCTGCCTGCGGGATCACCTGGATGATCAATTCTTCACCGGAGAGGTCCGCGCCGGGAAGTTCCACCCCGTCCACGGTGTCGGTTTCCTCGAGTTCAAGCCCTACGCTGCGCGCGTCGGGGCTGTTCGCGGACTTCAGGGCTTCGAGGGAGGCGTTGCGGGATTCCGCGACGTCGGGGCGTACTTCGTCATAATCGGTTGCCACGATGTTGCTGCACTTTCTCTGTTAATTGCATCAGGCGATGCCACGTCATGCGGACGGTACAACGTGCGGGCGGGGCATTTTGTGCCCGCACACTTACGGCCATGATTCTGGCCGCTCTGACGGACATCCCTAGTCCTGGCCGGGACCATGCCCACCCGGGCGGGCACAGCAGCGGCGGAACCACGTTTTAGCTGTTGGGCTTACTGGGATGCTCGACTTTACCGCCTTCACCTTAGCGGTAGTCTGTCGTCAGCTGAGCCGCCAGCCCGCCCGGCAGCGCGAGATAGTGAACACGGCGTCCATCCGCGGCTCTGTCAACTTCGGCTACATCGCCAACGTGCGGGTCGTTAACCACGCTCTGCTAGGCGATCTCCGCGCCAGTTCTCCTATAATGTGACTATCCGGCACCACCTGTGCATTGTTCCTTGGACCAGGAAACGAGGAGAACCATGACCGAGAAACTCCACCTCGCACCGCACGACGACTTCCCGGAGGACCTTGACAAGGTCGAGGATCAAGATCTCCAAGTGTTGGACAGCCAGGTGCAACGGCAGCTCGACTACGAAATCGTCGCCGAAGGCGAGCCGAACCCCGAAACTGAATTCCGTCACTACGAACTCGACGAAGAATTCGACGTCCGGGACAAACGCTAAACACGGTTCGGCCCCCACCCAGGCCGGGCAGGCAGCTAATAAGGCGAGCCGCCCGTTGTGAGCAACGTCGCGCCGCGCGCCGGGAAGCATCCGACGCGGACCCATGTTGCACCTAGTGACAGCCGACGTGCCCCCGGAGCGGGACGAGCCCAGCGAAAGAGATGCGAATGACGATCGCCCATGAAGAAGCAGTAATCGACGCCGCCGCGGTGGACGCCATCTTTGCCGAGGCGCGCACGGCCAACGCCTTTACCGGCGAGGTCACGGACGGTCAGGCCCGCGCCATCTATGAGCTGACGAAGTTCGGTCCCACCGCGTTCAACTCGCAACCGCTGCGCGTCACCTATGTGCGCTCGGAGGAGGCCCGCGCCATTCTGGTCGACGCGATGTCCCCCGGCAACAGCGCAAAGACTGCCTCTGCGCCGCTGGTCGCGATCCTCAGCACCGACACCGCCTGGCATGAGCAGTGGGACACCTTCCTGCCCGGATTCAACCGCCCCAAGGCCATGTACGACGCAGCCCCGGAACTCGCCGCGGCCACCGGCAATGACAACGCCCACCTGCAGGCCGGCTACTTCATCCTCGCCGTCCGTTCGCTGGGCCTTGCGGCCGGACCGATGACTGGCGCCGACTTCGGCAAGATTGACTCCGCCTTCTTCCCGGACGGCAGCCGGAAGAGCTTCCTGGTGGTCAATATCGGCCAGCCTGCCGAGGACGCCTGGGGTGCACCGAAGCCCAAGTTCGCCTACGAAGACGTGGTTCGCACCGTCTAAGGTCCACCGTCTGAGGTTCACCATCTAAGGTCCGCCGTCTGCGGTCAGCGGTCTGACGCCGCCGCCCGCGACCCAGGCCGGCGGCCGGTGGCAGACTTGGCGCATGCGGAACCTCATTGTGGTCGCCTTCCTCGAACCCGTCACGGAGGGATTGGACTTCCCCCGGGACGGCTGGCCGCTGCACATCACGCTGGTAAAGTTCGACGTCGTCGAGCCCCTTGCGTCCGGTGCCGGCGACAACGACGACGACGCGGACTGGGACAGGGACGTACTGGCCGCCCGGGTGGCGGGGCTCATGGGCGCTCCGGTCCGCGGCGCGCTGGGCAGCACCGTCACCGTGGGCGGTGAGGCCGGCTTCGGCCGCGGCAACTCCATCCCGGTCAGCCTGATCCGGCCCAGCCCCGCGCTGCAGAGCCTCCACGAAGCCCTTGTGGAAGTCGTGGAGGCGCTGCCCGGCCGGATTGCCACGCCCGGTTACACCATGGCCGGGTATCGTCCACATGTTTCCCACCGGGGGGCAAGAGCGCCCCGCGCAGGCGGGCAACTGGTGCTGGACCGGATCGCACTGGTGGACATGGCGCCCGACGTCGGACACGCCACCCGGCGGGTGCTGAGGCTTTGGCAGGCCACACTCTGACCGAAGCTCTTCCTTTCCGGCACAAGGTGCCATACTTGGGTTCACATTTAGAGTCCGACGCCGAAGGATACTGGGGTAGCTAGGTGCGCGCTGGCGGAACCACAGGATGATGCTAGACATCTCCACCCTGCGCGTGGCCTTGGCTGTGGTCACGCTCACGTTGCTGTGCCTGTTCTACTTCATCACCTTCCGGCGGACCCGTTCGCCCTACAGCGGCTGGTGGTGCTCCGCCCTGCTGCTCTTTCTCACCGGATCCGCGTCCTACCTGCTGGACGGCAGCGCGCACCAAATCTGGGCAAACCCGCTGGGGAACACCTTGCTGGTCGGCGGCGCCGGGGCTATGTGGGCCGGAGCCCGCTCGCTCCGGAGGGTGCGCCCCAACCTGGCCTATCTCGTGGCCGGACCCGCGGTCGCGGCCGTGGCGGCGGTGCTGGATCACCCGGCCGTCAACAACTGGGCCGGCGGTGCCGTGCTGCTGGGCCTGATGGGCCTGATGCTGGGTCTATCCTCCCGCGAGCTGTTCCTGCTCGACGTCGACTACTCCCGCGTGCACCGTCCCCTTGCCTTCGGCTCTGCACTGCTGGCCCTCTATTACTTCGGCCGTCTGGCCGCTTTCGTCCTTGGCGGCCCGGAGGGGCCGGCCTTCACGGCCTACTTCGGGTCGGTGGTGACGACACTACTGACGTCCACGATCCTGGTTCTCGCGTCCTTCACGATGGTCGAGCTGAGCAACGAACAACTGACCCGTGACCTGCGGGCACGGGCCACGGTCGACGGACTCACCGGGCTCCTGAACCGCAGCGCGTTTATGGATCTGGCAGCGAACGAACTGCGCCGCCTGAGCGGTGCACGAACCACTGCCTGCCTTATTCTGGCCGACCTGGACCATTTCAAGTCCGTCAACGACAAGTACGGGCACGCAGCCGGAGACGCGGCACTGCAGGCCTTCTCCGCCGCCTGCGCGGCCTCCGTCCGCTCTACCGACCTCGTGGGGCGCTACGGCGGCGAGGAATTCGTCCTGCTCCTCCCGGGCGTCAGCCCGGAACGCGCCGGCCAGATGGCCGCCGCCATCAGCGCCCGACTGCAGGAGGCGCAGCCGAATGTGGCGGCCAAGCTTCCCACCGTAAGTTACGGGATCGCACCGACGGGTCCGGGCCGGGTCGACTTGGAGGCCTTGATCGCCGCCGCCGACGCCGCCCTTTACCGCGCCAAGACGCTCGGCCGGGACCGGGCGGTCTTGGCCGGCAGCCTACGCGAGGAGCATTCCGCCTGAGCATCCAGCCCGGCCGCCGGGGCCGGTCAGGAAATCACCCCGTCGACCAGGGCCTTGGCCTCGGCCTGCACCTGTTTGAGGTGCTCCGCGCCCTTGAAGGACTCGGCGTAGATCTTGTAGACGTCCTCGGTGCCGGAGGGCCGCGCCGCGAACCAGGCGTTCTCGGTGACCACCTTGAGTCCGCCGATCGCCGCGCCGTTGCCGGGCGCTTCGGTCAGCTTGGCGGTGATGGTCTCGCCGGCCAGTTCCGTCGCGGGGACGTCCGACGGCGACAGCTTGCCCAGCGCGGCCTTCTGCTCCCGGGTGGCAGCGGCGTCGATGCGTGCGTAGACGGGGTCGCCGAACTTGTCGGTGAGTCCCTTGTACAGCTGCGACGGCGACCGGCCCGTCACCGCTGTGATCTCGGAGGCAAGCAGCGCCAGCAGGATGCCGTCCTTGTCCGTGGTCCAGACGCTGCCGTCCATTTTGTTGAACGAAGCGCCGGCGGATTCCTCCCCGCCGAAGGCGCCTTCACCGGACAGCAGCCCGGGGACGAACCATTTGAAACCGACCGGCACCTCCACGAGCCTGCGGCCGAGGCTTTCGGCAACGCGGTCGATGATCGACGAGGACACCAGCGTCTTGCCGATCACGGACTGCGGGTTCCAGCCGGTCCGGTGCCGGTACAGATAGTCGATCGCGACGGCGAGGTAGTGGTTGGGATTCATCAGGCCGGCGTCCGGTGTGACAATCCCGTGCCTGTCGGCGTCGGCGTCGTTGCCGGTGGCGACGTCGTAGGCTGCGGACCCGTCCGCACCAACACCCATCCGGTTGATCAGGGAGGCCATAGCCGACGGGGAGGAGCAGTCCATCCGGATCTTTTCGTCCCAGTCCAGCGTCATGAAGGCCCACTGCGGGTCCACTGTCGGGTTCACCACGGTGAGGTTGAGGTGGTGGCGTTCGGCGATTTCGCCCCAGTAGTCCACGGAGGCACCGCCCATGGGGTCGGCGCCGATGCGGACGCCGGCGTCGCGGATCGCGTTCAGATCCAGGACCGAGGGCAGGTCATCCACATAGCTGCTGAGGAAGTCGAACTTGCCGGTGGTGCCAGCCGCCAAGGCCTCGGCGATGGGAACCCGCTTCACCCCGCGCAGTCCGTTCTCGAGGAGTTCGTTGGCCCGGTTGGCAATCCAGCCTGTGGCGTCGGTGTCCGCCGGTCCGCCGTGGGGCGGGTTGTACTTGAAGCCGCCGTCTCCGGGCGGGTTGTGGCTGGGAGTTACGACGATGCCGTCGGCTTCCGGCGCGCCGGCCGGGGAGTTGTTGTTGTGGGTCAGGATGGCGTGGCTCAGGGCCGGGGTGGGGGTGTAGCCGTGGCGGGCGTCGATCAGGACGTCCACGCCGTTGGCTGCCAGGACCTCGAGGGCGGAGTTCTGGGCCGGTTCACTCAGGGCGTGGGTGTCCTTGGCGAGGTACAGCGGACCCCTGATGCCCTGGCCCGCCCGGTACTCCACGATGGCCTGGGTGATGGCGAGGATGTGCGGCTCGTTGAACGACGCCTTGAGGCTCGAGCCGCGGTGTCCGGAGGTCCCGAAGGCCACCCGCTGGCCGGGGTCGCTCAAATCCGGCGAAACGTCGTAATACGCGTCCAGGAGCGCAGTGAGGTCAACAAGGTCGTGGGGTTGGGCAACTGTGCCCGCGCGGCTAGCCATGGCACCAGCATGCCAGACGTGCGGGTGCGGCAACATGATTTGGACGCAATCGGCCGGCTGCGACACGGCGGAGTCCCGCCCGGGTGCACAGCGGCGCCGGCCGCCAATACGGCTGGAACACGCCGCGGCGGTATTCTGGACGCAGACACGTCAAGGGGGATCCATGACCGAGCAGAGCCGGCCCGGGTACAGCAAACACCGTGCCCGCGGCCTGGTCCCGCCGCTGCCGCCGACGGCGCCGCATCTCGGGCAGCCGCTGCGCGGCTACGGCGCGCCGGCAGGCCCGTATGCCGACGCTTACGGCCAGCCTGACTATTACGGCGTGACTGCCGCGCCGAAGGTACTGAGCATCGCGAGCCTGTGCTGCGGCATCGCGTCCCTGATGGGGTTCGGCTTCTTCCTGCTCCCACAAGTGGCCGCCGTCGTGCTCGGTCATCTGGCGCTGAACCGGGAGCCGGGCGGGAAAGGCACCGCCATCGCTGGCCTGGTCCTGGGCTACGCCGCGATTGCGATCACCGTGCTGGTGATCGTGACACTCGGCGTCGCCTTTTCCAACGCGGATTTCATCGTCCGGTAAGTGTGATGTGGGGCGGCCCGGGCATGCGGTGAGCGGGGGGCCGGTCGCCGGCGCCGGATCTAGACTGGCCGCATGAGCAACCTCGAGACCGTACCCGAAGAAGTCGTGTGCGTCTTTGAGAAAGTTGTCGGCGACGCCGAGGTCCTCCCGCCGCGGTCGGTCCCCCTGGGCGGAGTCCGGGCCATGGATGTTCGCCGGACGCTGCCACAGAAGCGGCGCAGCCTCATCGGCGCCTGGTGCTTCGTGGACCATTACGGACCTGACCTGGTTTCAGCATCCGGCGGGATGAACGTGCCCCGCCACCCCCACACCGGCCTGGCGACAGTCAGTTGGCTGTTCTCAGGCAAAATCGACCACCTTGACTCGGCGGGATTCGCCGCCGTCGTCCGCCCGGGCGAAGTGAACCTGATGGTCGCGGGCAGGGGCATCTCGCATCAGGAGTTCTCCACCCCGGACACCTCCATCCTGCACGGAGCACAACTGTGGTTCGCCCTGCCGGAGGCCACCAGGCAGATGCCGCCAACCTTCGAGCACTACGCCCCGGAACCGGTCCTCGGGGAAGGAACGGAACTGCGGGTCTTCCTGGGCTCCCTGGCGGGTGCGACGTCCCCG
This sequence comes from Arthrobacter sp. UYEF3, assembly GCF_040546245.1. Taxonomy (NCBI): domain Bacteria; kingdom Bacillati; phylum Actinomycetota; class Actinomycetes; order Micrococcales; family Micrococcaceae; genus Arthrobacter; species Arthrobacter sp. UYEF3. The sequence continues at coordinate 188,618 of NZ_JBEPNK010000005.1, read as the reverse complement.
GTAAACACCTATACCCCGGCCCTGCTGGGAGCCGAGGCGGTGCTGCGGCCGGGCGCCCGGCTGGAGCTCGAACTGGACCCCGGCTTCGAGCACGGGGTCCTGCTGGATACCGGCGATCTTCGGCTGGACGGCGGACAGGTGCCGGTGGACCATCTCGTCTACCTGCCCGCGGGACGGTCGACGTTGGTGCTGGAAGCCGGAGTGAACCCGGTCCGGGTGCTTCTCATCGGCGGCGAGCCCCTCGGAGAGCAGATCGTCATGTGGTGGAACTTCATCGGCCGGACCCACGAAGAGATCGTGGCCTACCGTCACGCCTGGCAGGCCGAGATCGGTGCCGAAGCCGCGACGCCACCCGAAGACGGGGCCTACCCGGAAGGGGCGCCCTACCCGCGGTTTGGTACCTACCCGGCGAACATGCCCGCACCGCTGCCGGCCCCTGCTTTACCGAACGTGCAACTGCGCCCCCGCGGCTGAAACACCTTCAGGGGGAAACGTGGAAAATGAACCAACAATCACCGTGCGTCCTCTCGACGCCCGCCGACGCTACGAACTCGTGGACGGGAGGCCTGCCGGCTCCCCTTCGAGCCCGGCGCCGGGCCGGAGCGGATTTTGTACCACACCACCGTTAAGGAGGAATACGGCGGTCAGGGCCTTGCCATAACCCCGGCCCGCTTCGCGCTGGACGATACCGCGGCCGCCGGCTGAGCAGCCGACCTGCTCGACGGTTTAAGCCGTGCAGCAGCGGCTGCTGATGGCCGTGCGGACGGGAGCGTTCGCGTGCCTGGTGTCCGGCGACTGGGGAGGGATGCCGCGGCGTTCCGAACTGGGGTTGCTGGGCGCCGCCGAACCCGTGAGCCGTTGAGCAGTCGGCGGCAACTCAGCTAGCCGAGGAGGGCGTCCTCCAGCCGCTGCGCGTTGGCTTCGAGCCAGTCCCGGCGGCGCAGGATGAGGTCGCCCACGCCCCCGGCCCACATCCGCGCCCAGCCGCCGTCCAGCGTCGCAGCGTTGTGGTGCATCCGCTCGTAGCCCAGCGCCGCGGCGTCGATCGCCAGGCCGGGCACGCGGCGTCGTTCTTCCCGGTCCCAGCCGTAGGCGTCGGCGAAAATCCGGAGCCTCCGGTACGGGTCCAGTCGCTCCCAGCCTGGCCACGCATCCGCCGGGGCACGCAACGGGACCCAGTGCATGGCTGCGTTGTAGGAATCCCGCAGCGCGGTGCTGGGACCGGCAAGGTCGAAGTCCACCAGCCCGGCGGCCAGCCCTTCCCGGACCACCACGTTCTGGGGCGTGACGTCCAGGTGGCAGATGAGGTCGGTAGGATCCGGGCGGACGGCGCTCGGCGGCATAGCGCGCGGGGGGAATGGGTGCGCCTGCGGGACGTAGCCCGCCGAGGCGTCATGGAGGCGCCGGACCAGCCCCGCCACCGAGGCCAGCAGCTCCTCGGACTGCACCCAGGCCTCGGGCAGCGCCTCGGCGCAACGGCCCGGAACGAAGCTCAACACGTCCCGGCCCTCGGTATCCCGGCCCAAGCACCGCGGCGAGCCGTCGAAGCCGGCGTCCTCGAGCCAATCGAGGTAGCCTCCCACGGCCAGGCTTTGCGGCTGGTGCGGGCGGCGGATGGTTTCCCCGACCCGCACCACGCCCTCGGTGACATCGCCCGCCGGCATGAGTTCGACGTCGGGTGCCTCGCCGGCGGCGGGAACGTAGACGCGGGCCTGAACCGGCGGCCGGTATCGGGTGCTCATCGGCTCAGCGTACGCCGCCCATGAGCTTCTTGATCGCGGGTGAGGCGGCGGCCAGGCCGACCGCCAGGAGCATCGCGGTACCGCCGACGCCGATGAAGTACGGCAGTTCGTCGTTGGGGTTGTAGAGCCCGGCGAGCACGCCGGCCAGCGTGGTGCCCAGCGAGACTGACAGGAAGAACAAGGCCACCATCTGGGTGTGGAATGCCTTGGGGGCCAGCTTAGTGGTCACGGACAGGCCGATGGGCGAGAGGAACAGTTCCGCCAGGGTGAACAGGAACAGGATCCCCACCAGCGCCAGCAGCGGCGTCTTGCCGCCGCCCGCCAGCGGGATGAACGCCAGGAAGGCGAGGCCCATCACGAACAGGCCGACCGAGAACTTCAGCGCCGAACCGGGCTGCTTGGGTCCCAGCCGGGTCCACAAGGCAGCCATAACACCGGCGAAGACGATGATGAACACCGGGTTGATCGACTGGACCCACGCGGCGGGCATTTCCCAGCCGAACAGGTTCCGGTCCAGCTTCTCCTGGGAGTACACGGCGATGAAGGTGAACTGCTGCTGGAAGAGCGCCCAGAACGCGGCGGAGGCGATGTACAGCGGGATGAACGCCGCAACCCGGCCTCGCTCGGTGGCGTTGACCTTTTTGCTGCTGAAGATCAGCACGAAGTACAGGATGGAGGCCCCGATGGCGGCGTAGGCCATCGTCATCGCCAGGTTGTCCGCGTTCACGGCGCCGGTCGCGAGCAACACGGCAATGATCACGGCGATGCCCAGGAAGATCAGCCCGTACTTGGTGCGTTCCGCGGCGGGCAGCGGGTTGGGCACCCGATGCGCCTCCTCGGGCAGCTTGTTGCGGCCCAGCGCGTAGATGCCCAGTCCCACGGCCATGCCGACCGCGGCGGCGGCGAAGCCCCAGTGGAACCCCTGGCTTTCCTGCAGCCAGCCGGTGACCAGCGGGCCGATCAGGGCGCCGGCGTTGATGCCCATGTAAAAGATGGAAAAGCCCGCATCCCGGCGTTCGTCGTTCTCGCGGTACAGGCTTCCGACCAGGGCGGTGGCATTGGCCTTAAGGCCGCCGGACCCGACGCCGACCAGCACGAGGCCGGTGATCAGACCCGGAACCCCGGGGAGCAGCGCCAGGGCGACGTGCCCGGCCATGATCATGATGGCGGAGCCGAACAACACCCGCTCGGACCCGAAGATCCGGTCCGCGAGCCAGGCACCCAGGATGGTGGAGAGGTAGACGCCGCCACCGTAGGCGCCGACCAGGCTGGCGGCCAGTGCCTTGTTGATTTCGAGGCCGCCCTGTGCGGCCGAGAAGTACATGTAGTAAAGGAGAATCCCCTGCATACCGTAGAAGGAGAAGCGTTCCCACATTTCCACGGAGAAGAGGCTGGCCAGCATCTTCGGATGGCCAAAGAACGAGGTGTCGCCCGACGCAGCGGCGAGGGGTTTGCGGAGTCTGGTGGTGCTCATTTACTTAATGCTGACACCGGGGCGGCAGATTGTCACATCAGCGGCGGCCAGGAGCAAGTCAATCGAGAGGTGTTTCGCCCCGGCTTCGGCGACTACCCGGCGACTACTCGATGTCGCTTCCGGCGTCGAACACGGCATCGAACATGATGACCTGGCGGACGGCTTTTCCGTCGGCGAGTTGGTCCATGGCCTGGTTGATGTCCGCCAGTGCGATCCGGGAGGAAATGAGCTCCTCCACCGGAAGCTTCCCGTCCCGCCAGAGCTGGGCGTACTTGGGAATGTCCCGGGCGGGCACGGCCGAGCCCAGGTAACTGCCGACGATTGTCCGGGCCTCCGCCGTTATGGTCAGCGGGGAGAGCTGGGCGCGTGCGTCGGGAGAGGGGAGCCCGGCGGTGATTGTGGTGCCGCCAACGTCGGTGGCGGCGAAGGCGGCCTCGAACGCCCGGGCGCTGCCGGCGCATTCGACGACGAACTTGGCCTTGATGCCTTGTTCGGCCAACTGTTGCGGGGTGTACGTTTCGTGGGCGCCGAGCCGGCGGGCGTGCTCCAACTTCACATCCAGGGTGTCCACGGCCACGATCCGGGAGATCCCCTGGGAGACGGCGGTGATCAGCGCGGCCATGCCGACGCCGCCGAGCCCGACGATCATGATGCTGTCCTCGGGCCCGGGTTTCGCGGCGTTCAGCACGGCGCCGCCGCCGGTAAGCACGGCGCAGCCGAGGACGGCGGCGATGTCCGCCGGGATGTCGTCGTCGACGGGCACCGCGGAGGCCCGGTCCACGACGGCGTGGCTGGCGAAGCCCGAGACGCCCAGGTGGTGGTAGACCGTTTCGCCCGCACGGCTCAGGTGCATGGAACCGTGCAGCAGGGTGCCCTCGCCGTTGCTTTTCGAGCCGGCGGTGCAGGGCAGGCGGCCGTCGGCGGCGCAGTTTGCGCACTGCTCGCAGCGCGGCAGGAAGGACATGACCACCCTCTGGCCGGGCCGCAGGTCGGTGACGTCCGCGCCGACCTCCACGACCCGTCCGGCGGCTTCATGGCCCAGCAGCATCGGCACGGGGCGCACCCGGTTCCCGTCGACGACGCTGAGGTCCGAGTGGCAGATGCCGGCGGCCTCGAGTCGGACCAGGATTTCCGTGGGTCCGGGGGCAGAAAGTTCCAGCTCCGTGATGCTGATCGGCTTTGACTCGGCAAAGGGGCGGGGACGGCCGATTTCCTCAAGAACTGCGCCGGTGATCTTCATCGATCCCTCTCGTGTCGTTTACCGCGTTGGCACCAGTAAACCCCAGACGGGCCCGCCCGGGAAATCCCTGCGGCCGCCGCCTAGAAACCGAGTTGCGCGGCCACCTGGAGCAGTATTGCTTCGGAGCCCATCGGGCCGACCAGCTGGATGCCCATCGGCAGGCCGGCGCCGGGTGTCCCGCCGGTCCAATGCACCGGAATGCTGATCGCGGGCAGCCCGCACACGTTGACCAGGGAGGACCACGGGGCAAATTCGCACTGCTTGCGGTAGTCGGAATCGGCGTCGGCGGCCCACTCGGCGGCAGGCCAGTAGCCGTCCCCGTGTGCGGCGCCGGTGAACCAGCCCACCGGGCGCGGCGTCTGCGCCAGAGCAGGGCTCAAGATCAGGTCCCAGGCCGCGTACTGGGCGAGCGTGTCCCGCTGGAACTGCCGCAGGAACTCAAGGGATTCGTTCAGTTTCGCGGCGCTGCGTTGCTGGGCGCGCCGCCGGAAAGTCCGGGTCAGTGGCGTCAGGAGTGCTTCGCGCTGCGGCGCGATGCGGGCGTTTCCGACGCCGGCGGTCCAGGCCGTGGTGAAGGCGCCGGCGTAGCGATTGTCGTAGCGGACGGCGGCCGCGCTGGTCTCGTGTCCGGCCGCCTCGAGCAGCCTGATGCCCGCGTCGAGGGCGTCGAGGGCTGCGCGCTCCGGCGTGAAGGGGAAGACCGACTGCCACGGACTGTCCAGGCTGACGCCGATCCGCAGCCGCGGCGGGTCCTGGGCGGCCAGCCGGAGGTAGCCGCCCGGGTGTGCGGGAAGTGCTCCCGGTGACGGCGGCGGGACCAACGCATCGAGCAGCAGTGCGGCGTCCGCTGCCGAGCGGGCCAGCGGGCCGGCCACCACCAGCCCGGCGGAGTCCCCGGTGCTTTCCCCTGCCGGGACCAGCCCGCGGCCCGGCTTGAGACCCACCAGGCCGCAGGCAGCGGCGGGAATGCGGATGGAGCCACCGCCGTCGGATCCGGGGGCAAAGGGAAGCAGTCCCGCGGCGACGGCGGCAGCGCTGCCACCCGAAGAGCCGCCGGAGCTGCGGCTGAGGGCGTACGGGTTGCGGGAGGGCGGGGCGATCCGGTTCTCGCTGTAGGCAGTGAGCCCGAACTCCGGGACCTGCGTTTTGCCCAGCGAGACGACGCCGGCGCTCCTCAAGGACGCGGCGAGGGCGCCGTCGGCCGGGGCGGGCATGTGCTCCAGGGCGGCGCTGCCATGGGTGGTGACCACGCCGGCCACGTCGGTCAGGTCCTTGAATGCGATCGGCATGCCGTGCAGCAGCGGCAGGGCCGCGCCGTCGTCGTGGGCCGCGGGGATGGTTGCGCGGGCGTGGCGGCTGTGGTGGGCGTGGTGGGCGTCCGCGGCGTCGGCGTCCTTGAGGGCCTGCTCGCCGGTGACGGTGATGAAGGCGCCAAGGTGCGGGTTCTCGGTCGCAATGCGATCCAGGAAGTGCGCCGTAGCCTGTCGGGCTGACAGCTCGCCGGTGCGCAGCGCGTCGCGGAGTGCGACCGCGGACAGTTCATGGATCTCAGTCAAGGACGCACAGCCCCCGTGGTTCGGCGGCCACTCTCGGGTCCGCGGGCCGGGGGACATGCCCAGCCCTGGGGTCCAGCGTTGGGCATGATGGTGTTATGCCCATTCGTGGCGGCGGGGGGAGGGCATGTCCCGTGGCGGCGGGGCGGACGGGCGGCGCGGGCCGGGGGACATGCCCAGCCCTGGGGTCGGGCGTTGGGCATGATGGTGTTATGCCCATTCGTGGCGGCGGGGGGAGGGCATGTCCCGTGGCGGCGGGGCCCATCGGGCCGGGATCGCGGGCCGTGCAGCTGCCATGGGTCTCCTTTGCGCTCTCCAGAAGCGTAACGTGCCGCGTGCTTGGGGGTGCCCCCCGGCCGCTGGCGATACGCTGGTGGCAGACCTGGTTTATGCGGAGAGGACGACCATGAGCGACATCGATACCGTGACCGTATCCGAGATTCCCGAAGCGGCGCGGATTCTGGACGTGCGTGAGGACTACGAGTGGGCGGCGGGCCACGCCGCGCGGGCCGTGCACATTCCCCTCGACCAGCTTCCGGCGCGGATCGACGAACTGGACCCGGACGAGGACCTGTATGTCATCTGCCGCACCGGCGGGCGTTCCTTCCGCGCCGCGCAATGGCTGGTCGGTCACGGCTATTCCGCACTGAATGTCGCCGGCGGCATGGATCAGTGGCTGGAGAACGGCTTGCCGCTCGTATCCGACAGCGGGCTCAAGCCCGTCATCCTGTAAACGAAGGACCTCCGTATGCCCGCGTCGCCTGTCACCTACACCTTCCTCGGCCCAGCGGGCACGTTCACCGAGGCGGCCCTGATGCAGGTGCCCGGCGCGGCTGAGGCCATCCGCATCCCCGCGTCGAACGTCAACACGGCGTTGGACAAGGTCCGCGACGGCTCGGCGGACGCGGCGATGGTGCCGATCGAGAACTCCGTTGAGGGCGGAGTAACGGCCACGCTCGACGCGATCGCCACCGGCCCGGAGTTGCGGATCCTCCGTGAAGCCTTGGTTCCCATCAGCTTCGTCCTGGTGGCCCGGCCCGGCGTCGGGATCGAAGATATCCGGCGGATTTCCACCCACGGACACGCCTGGGCGCAGTGCCGGCTTTGGGTCGACGAAAATATTCCGGATGCTGAATATGTCCCGGGTTCCTCGACGGCGGCCGCTGCGATGGGCCTGCAGGAAGGCGATGCGCATTATGACGCCGCGATTTGCGCGCCGATCGTCGCTGCCGAACAACCCGGCCTGGCCGTGCTGGCCGAAAACATCGGCGACAACCCCGGGGCCGTGACACGCTTCGTGCTGGTGGGGCGCCCCGGCCCCCTGCCGGAACGGACCGGAGCCGATAAAACCACGGTGGTGGTTCCGCTGCCCGAAGACCGCCCAGGCGCACTGATGGAAATCCTGGACCAGTTCGCCACCCGCGGCGTGAACCTGAGCCGGATCGAGTCGAGACCTACCGGCCAGTATCTGGGCCACTACTTCTTCAGCATCGACGCGGACGGCCATGTGGGCGACGCCCGGGTGGCCGACGCGCTCGCCGGGCTGCACCGGATCAGCCCGGCCACACGCTTCCTGGGCTCCTACGGCAGGGCGGACGGCCAGCGCGCCGAGGTGGCCCCGCACACCTCGGACCAAGCATTCCGCGCGGCCCATGCGTGGGTCAAAGACGTACTCGCCGGGGAATCCGTAGTGCAGGAATATAACCCGGAGGCTTCGCCCACAGCGTAGACAATTGCCACATCCTCCACTTCCACCCCTTAGAAACTGTGTCTATGCTTGCCTGAACCATATTGGGGTAGTCCTCTAACGGAGGGAGCGGGCCATGTCAGGCACCAGCACCGAAAATGACGGCCAGGGAATGATCGTCAATCCCAAGCCCACGGCCGAAAATCAGGACTGGGACGGCGACGACGCCGACCGTGCCGACCGGCTGCGCTTCGAGGAGGAACAGGCCTTGATCCGCGAGCAATCGGAGGCCCGCGCAGCCAAGGCGGCCGCGGAGGCGAAGAAAGCAGCCGACTCCAAAGCTGACACCGCCACCGACGGCGAGGCCAAAAAGGAAGCCAGCTAGCTGCCGCCTCCCGGCGGCCCGGACCAGCTGCTGCGCCATTGGCGGCGGTCTCTAGCTGTTGCCCGCCCGCCCGGCCGCCCCGCTCTTGACCGGGTCTTCGCTCCCGGAGTCTTCCTTCACCCGGATCAACAACGAGCGCGGAGCAACTTGGACGGTGACCGTGGTGGCCTCACCGGTGGGGTCGCCGTCGACCTGTGTCGGCATTGGTTCGGCGCACCTGATCACGATCTTGCCGGAACGGTAATACGTCATCACCGGCAGGGTCCGCTTGTGCTTGAGCACAATCTTCCAGTACATCGCCAGCCAGCCGATCGCGCTGCGCGGGCTCATCACCACAACATCCAGCACGCCGTCATCGATCATGGCCTGCGGGATGAAGTCGATGCCGCCGGGGATCAGGCCGCAGTTGGCGAATAGCACGCTCCGGATCTTCCGTGACTGCTCCGGCTGGTCGTCGAGCGAAATGGCCACCCTCTTGCGGCGCCCGGGAAGGTGACGCACGCCGGCCTCCGTGTAAGCGAGCCAGCCGACCGCCTTCTTGAGCCCGTCGTAGGTGTCGCCCACCACCTCAGCGTCCAGGCCGATGCCCGCGATCACCAGGAAGGCGTGGTCCGCGGACTGCCCGGTCCGGGCGTTTTCAACCCTCATCCGCGCGGTATCGATGAAGCGCTGGTGGCCGAACAGCGCGGTATCGACGCAGCCGCGCAGGTCTCCGATCTCGAGGTTAACGTTGCGGGCCAGCAGGTTGCCGGTGCCCAGCGGAAGGAGCCCCATGGCGATGTCCGTGTGCGCTAGGACCTCGGCCACCGCGCGGACGGTGCCGTCGCCGCCGCCCGCCAGGACGACGTCGGCCCCGAACTCTACGGCGGCACGGGCCTGCGAGAATCCGGGATCCTCGGCGGAGGTTTCAAAAAAGCGGGGGGCCTCCCAGCCGGCCGCGAGGCAGGTGCTCTCGATCAGGACGCGGGCCTCCGCCGACCTGGCCTTGATCGGGTTCAACACCACTGCGACCTTCTGCCGGGCCAGGCTGGGATCGTGGGTTTCCTCCCGGACCGCGCTGCGCGTGTGCTTGGCCTTCAAGCGGCGCACGCCCCACCAGCTGGAGACGGCAAATAGCAGGGCTCCAGCGATGACGAGGTAAAGCAGCCAGTCTCGCATGTTGCTCCAACACTATCCCGCGCGTGCGCCGCGGCAGGACTGCCGTGAGGCGGCCCCCGGATTCGATAGTCTTAGCTGGTGATCGATGTAAAACACCTCAGCGACAATCCGGACAAGTTCCGTGCCAGCCAGCGCGCCCGCGGAGCCGATGAATCCGTGGTGGACGCGATCATCGCGGCGGATTCGGCCCGGCGCGCGGCGCTCATCCGTTTCGAAAACCTGCGGGCTGAGCAGAACGCCGCCGGCAAGAAGGTGGCGCAGGCCAAGGGCGAAGAGAGGTCGGCGCTGCTGGCGGATGTCAAGGTGCTCGCGGCCACGGTCAAGGAAGCCTCGGCCGAGGCCGACCTCGCCCAGGCCGCCCACGAGGAACTCCTGCGCGGGATCCCCAACCTGATCGAGGACGGTGTTCCCGCGGGCGGCGAGGACGACTACGTGGTGGTCAAGACGGTCGGCACGCCCCGCGAATTCCCCGACTTCGAGCCCCGCGACCACCTGGAAATCGGCGAGCTGCTCGGCGCGATCGACATGGAGCGCGGGGCCAAGGTCTCGGGTTCCCGCTTCTACTTCCTGCGCGGTGTGGGCGCCCGGCTGGAAATGGCGTTGCTCCAGATGGCCATGGAGCAGGCTATCGATGCCGGCTTCGTTCCGATGATCACCCCGACACTGGTCCGACCGGAAACCATGCAGGGCACCGGATTCGACGTAAAGCACGACGCCGAGATCTACCGCCTCGCGGAGGACGACCTTTACCTGGTGGGAACCTCGGAAGTCGCTCTCGCCGGGTACCACGCGGACGAGATCCTTGACCTCACCGGCGGCCCGATCCGCTACGCGGGGCAGAGCTCCTGCTACCGCCGCGAGGCAGGTTCGCACGGCAAAGACACCCGCGGCATCATCCGCGTCCACCAGTTCAACAAGGTGGAGATGTTCATTTACACCACGGTCGAGGAGGCTGCCGGCGAGCACGCCCGGCTGCTGGCCTGGGAAGAGGAGATGCTGGCCAAGTGCGAGCTGCCCTACCGCGTGATTGACACGGCCGCGGGGGATCTGGGTAACTCGGCGGCCCGCAAGTTCGACTGCGAAGCCTGGGTACCCACCCAGGGCGCCTACCGCGAGCTGACCTCCACCTCCAACTGCACGACCTTCCAGGCGCGCCGGCTCAACATCCGTGAACGCGTACTGACCGAGGAGGGCGCATCCAAGGGCACCCGCGCGGTTGCCACGCTCAACGGCACGCTCGCCACCACCCGCTGGATCGTCGCGATCCTGGAGCACCACCAGAACGCGGACGGCTCGGTCAACGTCCCCGCGGCGCTGCAGAAGTACCTCGGCGGCATGACGGTTCTGCCCGTTCTCTAAGGTCGGCTGCTGTTCACCCAGGCGTCATGCCCTGCTGTGGTGCGCGTCCTAGCGGGTGTCGGCGGTGTCTGCTCTACTTATTAGATGACTACATTGACTGAAGCCTCAGTCGCTGGCAACGATGACCAGCGGGAAGCCAACGAAAAACTGATAATCGCCCTCGACGTCGACGGAACCCTGGTCGACCACGACGGGCACATGTCCGTGGCCGTCAGGGAAGCGGCCCAGGCCGTGGTGGCCGCCGGACACGAGGTAATGATCGCGACCGGCCGCTCGCTGAAGGCGACACTGCCCATCATCGAACACATCGGCATCGAAAACGGCTACGCGGTCTGCTCCAACGGCGGCGTTACACTGCGACTGGACTCCGGGCTCGCCGATGGCTACGAAGTGATCCACAAAGCCACGTTCGACCCCGGACCGGCACTCCGGGCACTGCGCAAGCGGCTGCCCTCTGCCAAGTACGCCCTTGAGGACGCGGACGGCAACTTCCTGTCCACCGAACGCTTCCAGGACGCCAGCTTCGGCGTCGAGGCGGTCGGCGTCGACTTCCAGACCATGCTGGAGGCTACCGCCGTCCGCGTCGTGGTGTTCAGTTCGGAGAACACGCCGGAGGAATTCAACACCGCCATCCGGCACATCGGCCTCTCCGGTGTCACGTACTCCGTGGGCTGGACCGCGTGGCTTGATATTGCCGCCGCAGGCGTCTCCAAGGCCACCGCCCTGGAGCAACTGCGCGGACGGCTCAATATCGAGAGGCACCGCACGGTCGCCATTGGCGATGGCCGGAACGACATCGAGATGCTCACCTGGGCGGGCCGCGGCGTGGCGATGGGCCAGGCGCCAGCCGAAGTGATGGCCGCCGCCGACGAGGTCACCCACTCGGTCTACGACGACGGCGCCGCCCACGTGCTGCGCAGCATCCTGGCCTAGGGGGCCGGCACTCCGGCCTGGCTGCCTGCCGGCCTAGTGCACCTCGAGGATCAGGCCCAGCAGCCGGGCTGCGGCCGGCCGGGCAGCGTGCTCCTCGTTCCACTGCGCCCGGGCGACGGCCTTGCTAACGGCCTGAGTGGTGATGCCCAGTTCTTTGGCCACCGCCTTCTGCTGCCCGCGCACGCCGGGGGTGAGCAGGTCCAGTACCCGCCACTCGGCGGCGCTGCGGTCGCGCACGATGTGGCCCAGCAGCCGCAGCACTGCCTCGGCTTCCGCGGCGAGCTCCGAGAACGGGCCCTCCACCGCTACCGGGATGCGTTCCTTGCTGTTCCGCAGCCGGTCCACGGCTCGCCGGGCGTAGACCAGCCCGTGGCCGGACGCGTCCTTGATCTGGTTGGGCAGCGGTTCGTTGACCGGGCCAACGCCGACCCCGACGTACCAGGAACCCGTGCGCAGTGCGATCAGCGCCGCCTCGACGGCCTGGCGCGGGCTGTCCACGATGCCCTGGACTTCGTCCTCCACCGATCGGTCGAAATCGAGGCGCGCCGGAATGTGCCGCAGGTCCTTGAGGAGCTGCGGCACTCGGTCGCCGTCGCGCCGGCTGTCGGTTTGGTTGATGGTCAGCGTGAACATACTTGATGACACACTACCGCGTGGCAACCGACGGGCAAGTACCGGGTTTCGCCCCCGGATACAGCTGCCGCGGGGCTGCAGGACCGGCGGATCCGGGCGCACAACTACTCCCGCGCGTGCCCGAGGACGCCCCGGAGGGCAGCGGCCGGGCGCTCACGGGTGAGCCGTCCGCTGCGGGGCGGGTGACGTTACCTCTGGCCGCCGTTGAGCGCGTCCAGCCCGCCGGTGGGCAGGTGGATCCAGCCTTCGGTCAGGGCCGCTCCGGCGTGGCCAGGGTCGGGGCGGATGGTGTCGCCGAGGGCCACGGCCCGTGCTGTCAGGGAGGCGATCACGGCGTCGAACATGTCATCGGAGCCAGCCAGTTCATCTTCGTGTCCGTCCAGATCCAGCCACGGCGCGGCGCGCTGCAGCCCGGTCAGGATCCCGGCCAGCTGTTCCGCTTCCGCGCCGCCGCGCCCCTTGTAGCCGCGGGCCGGCAGGCCCCAGGACTTCAGGGACGCCGCCGGGTAGACCTCGGCGAACCGACCGCTGCCGTCCCTGGCCTGCGGACCGTGCTCCTGCGCTATTTTGGCCTGGATGACGGCGCAGCGCATCGCCGGGTGCGCCAGCCGGTCGGCGGCGACGCTGAGCGGGATCAGCCCGGTCCGGGCGGTGACGAAGCGGTCGGTGTCCCGGTAGGCCAGCAGCCTGCGGCCCCCGATGCCGTCATGGTCCAGCACCGGGTCCGGATCGCCGGCAAGGTGTGCGGCAAGGAAGGGCAGGAACGCGTCGGGCCAGCCCACGGGGCAGTCGATTCCGGTCATGTCGCTGGAGCCGAAGAGCCGCACAATTTCGCCGTCGTCGACGCCGAGGGAAGCGTGGGCCAGCCGCGCGCCGCCGTCGCCCCATTCGACGACGGCCGTCGCGGTCTTCTTGGTGGCGGCGGCGAGGTCGATGCCGAGGGTCCTCACGACGGGCCACCTTTGTTCATGCCGCTGTTCATGCCGCTGTTCATGCCGCGTCGGTTCAGACCGAGCGGTAGCGAAGGGCGCCGGGAATCCCGCCGTCGCTGTCCATGCCCTTGCCGGCGGCGAAGCGGGCCCACCCGGCACGCAGGGCGCGGCCTTGAATGTTGATTTCCTCCCAGCTGGCGCCCGTGAGCAGCCCGGCTCCTGCCCACGTCTTTTCGTTGCCGAACAGCAGCGGCAGGTCCACGGTGTGCGCGGCCCCGTAAATGCTTCCGGGCGCGGCCCAGGTCAGCACGTACCGGTACGCGGTGCCCCCGGCCCGGGCATGCCGCCGGGCAAACCGTCTGGCAGACCGGCCGTACACCGCCTCGGTCACGGCCCAGTTGACGGCTTTAACGACGGCAGGCCCGAGGAGCGGAACCCTGGCGACCCGGCTGACCGCGGGATTTCGCGGCAGGAACATCCGGGCTTCCTCCGAGGTGTGCCCGATCAGGACCTCGATGCCGGGGGCGGCGGTGTTCCATGCCTCCTCGATGCCCGATTCCGGCGGCAACGGGGCGTGCCCGTACTGGGTGCCGAACGGCATGGCCGCGATCAGTCCGAACTTCCGGGCCACCTGCGACACGTGCCCTTCAATAGCAACCATTTCCATCGCCGGGGTGGCCTCGGTGACGGCCCGGGCCGCGACGCCCATGGCGGTACTCATCTTTTCCCTGCCCCGGGTAATGCCCAGCGGGGCACTCTGGATGATGGCGCGGCGGAACAGGGCAGGCGCCTCCGGCGTCGCCATCAGGTGGGCCACGGCGTCGCCGCCGGCGGACTGCCCGAAGGCCGTGACATTGCCCGGATCACCGCCGAACGCGCTGATGTTGCGCTGTACCCAGCGGAACGCTTCGAGTTGGTCCAGGAGGCCCAGATTGGCGGGCCGGCCCGTCCCGGCGGCCAGGTAACCGAACAGGCCCAGGCGGTAGGTCACGGAGACCACGATCACGCGGTTCTCGGCGACGAGGGCCTTGGGGTCGAAGATGGCGAGGTCCCCGGAGCCGGAGGTATACGAACCGCCGTGCAGCCAGACCATGACCGGAACCCGTTCGTCCTCGCCGAGTCCGGCCGGCAGCGTGATTGAGAGCCGCTGGCAGTCTTCGCTGCCGGGGAGTTCCCCGTAGCGGGTGCCGAGGATGTCATCCAGGAACGGGACCGGGGCCTGCGGGCACGCGTGGGACAGTGAGGTGGCCTCGAGTACCTCGGTCCGGTCGGGGGCGCTGACCGGGGGCTGGAAACGCGCCGCGGTGGCGTAGGGGATAGCCGTGGCACGCACCACGACGCCGTCCCGCCACCCGGTGACCGGGCCGCAGGGCGGGCTAAAGGCTGGCTCGGCGTTCATGGATCCACGATTTCACACATTCCTGACCTCCGACTGGCAACCGCCGTCGTCGTTCAAACAGCAACGCGGGGTCACTTACTGCCGATATCCGGCGGCCGGGTGGGCGGTAAGTGACCCCCGCGTTGAAGCGGCGGAACCCTAGTGCGTGTGGGGGACGAAGCGCTTGATCGAGGCCTCGAGTTCGGCTTCGGCTGCGGCGCGGTCGCCCCAGCCCTCGGCCTTGACCCACTTGCCCGGCTCCAGGTCCTTGTACCGGGTAAAGAAGTGCTCGATCTCCCGGATCAGGAATTCGCTGACGTCACTGACTTCCTGGATGTGGTCAAAGCGGGCGTCAACCGGAACGCACAGCACCTTGGCGTCTCCGCCGCCGTCGTCGGTCATGTTGAAGACGCCGATCGGACGGGCCTCGACGACCACGCCGGGGTGCAGGTCGAAGTCCTGCAGGAGCAGCAGCGCATCCAGCGGGTCGCCGTCCTCACCCAGGGTGTTCTCGAAGAAACCGTAGTGCGTGGGGTACTGCATCGAGGTGAACAGGACGCGGTCCAGGCGGATGCGGCCGGTCTCGTGGTCGACTTCGTACTTGACGCGTGATCCCTTGGGGATCTCGATGGTCACGTCATGCTTCATGGAATGCTCCTCGACGGATTCAGGGGGTGCGCGGCACTGGCGAGGCCCAGAAAAAGCAGTACCGGTGCCGCCGACTATTATCGAGGATATAGCGACAGTCCCTGGTTTCAGGAACTAGCGGGGACATTTCGGGACGAAGGACCAGCAGCAGGATGACACGCAGAAAGAGCCGTGAGGGCACGGCTCCGGCGCCCGGAAGGCTCGCGCGCGTCACCCCGATGCTGCTCCTGACCCTCCTGATCGTGGCGCTCGCCGTCCCCGCGGGGCTCGCCGTCAGTCCCGGATTCCTCGGCCCGGCCCGGCCCCCGGAACCCGCCGCGGCCGGTCCGTGGCAGCAGCTCCCCGCCGCCCTGAGCGCCGCCGGCGGTGGGGGAAACGGGGGCAGCATGAAACCGCTCAGCACCACGGCGCGGGTACCGGATCCCGCCGCCCTCGCAGCCCAGCTCGACGCGACCCTGAAGGCCGACGGCGCCGGGTCCTTCACCGGGGTGGTGCAGGACGCCGTCACCGGCGAGGTCCTCTTCGACCGGGCCGGCGATGAGGTCCGCGCCCCCGCCTCCAACCTCAAGCTCCTGACCGCCGCCGCAGCGTTGCGAACGCTCGGCCCCGACCGGCGCTTCAGCACCAGGGTTGTCGCCGGCGCCGTGCCCGGCACCGTCGTCCTGACCGGCGGCGGAGACGTGCTGCTCGGCACTGGGGACTCCGCGCCGGACGCGGTACTGGGGCGTGCCGGGCTCGCCACGCTGGCGCGGTCCACCGTCCGCGCGCTGCAGCAGGCGGGCGTGTCCGGTCCGGTCTCGGTGCTCCTGGATGATGCCCTGTTCAGCGGGCCTGCCCTCAGCCCCGCCTGGAGCCCGGAGGACGTTGCCGCCGGCGAAATCGCCCCCATATATCCGCTCGCCCTGAACTCGGCCCGCTTCGACCCGGGAACCACCAGCGGACCCCGCCCGCAGGACGCGGCAATGACCGCCGCCGAAGCGTTCACGGCCCGGCTCGCGGAGGCCGGCGCGGCCGCGGGCGTCGCCGTGGCCCCCGGCGTCGCCCGGGCGACGGCAACGCAGAAAGGCCCGCAGAAAGCCCCGCAGGGAGGACCGGACGTCGGCGGCGGACCGGCCGGCAAAATCCTCGCCGAGGTCGAATCCGCCACCGTCAGCCAGCAGGTGGACCTACTGATGCGCACCTCGGACAACTACCTCACCGAGGTCATGGGCCGGATGGTGGCGGCAGCGAGTGGTAAACCCGCCAGCAACGACGGCGCCGTCGCCGCCGTGCTGCAGCAACTCCAGGAGCTGGAAATCCCCTCTGCCACGCTTCGGGCCGCCGATCTGGCCGGGCTGACGCTGGACAACCAGGTCTCCGCGCGGCAGCTCTCCGCCCTGGTCCGCGCGATGACCAGCGGCCCGGACCTCCGTCTCCGGTCCGCCCTGGCCGGCTTCCCCGTGGCCGGCCTGACCGGAACGCTGGGCAGCCGGTACACGGACACCAGCACCGCCCGGGGCGCCGGACTGGTCCGCGCCAAGACGGGAACGCTGAACACCGTGATCGCCCTCAGCGGCTACGTGGTGGACGCCGACGGCCGGTTGCTGGTCTTCTCCTTCATCGGCAACGGCCTGACGCCCGGCGCGGCTGGCAACAGGGCGGCACTGGACCGGACGGCCTCGGTCCTGGCCGCCTGCGGCTGCCGCTGAGACTGCTCCGTTTCGATGGTTCCCCGCGCCCTCGACGGTCCGAAACTGCTACCCGGCAGGGAACCGTCGAATCGGCGGTATCGGTCGAATTTCAAGCGCGTCCCCAGCCGGCTGTGATCTGATGGGAGCCATGGAGTCCACTTCGCGCGAGATATCAGCCCAGGCCCTCATCAACTGGGAGCTCGCGGCGTCCACGGCCGCGCGCCTCACCCCGGCGGGCCCGTCGCTGGCCGCCCCGGAGATCGGCGCCGCCGTCGAAAACCTGCGCCTCATGGCGGACATTTCCGTGCCGCACGTCCACGACATCACCGGGCTCGAGGCCGCCCGCGACCTCCGCGACTCCTCCGTGCTGGTGGTGGACCGGGCCTCGTGGGCCAAGGCGAACACGCAGAGCTTCGCGGTCATGCTGCAGCCTGCCATCGAGAAAATGCTCGAAAGCCGCCGCGGAACCGTGGGCCCGGGCGCCGCCAGCGTCGGCGGCGCGATCACGGGCAGCCAGCTCGGCGCGATCCTGGCGTTCCTCTCCAGCAAGGTCCTGGGCCAGTACGACCCGTTCTCCGCCCTGGCCGAGAACACCACAGCCCCTGCCGCCGGCCGGCTGCTGCTGGTGGCGCCGAACATCATTTCGGTGGAACGCGAGCTGAACGTGGCGCCCGAGGACTTCCGGCTCTGGGTGTGCCTGCACGAACAAACACACCGCGTGCAGTTCGCCGCGGCCCCCTGGCTTCGCCACAACATGCTTCAGCAGATCGAGGACCTCAGCGAACACCTGCTCGGCAACGTCGACTCGATCATGGAACGCGCCGCGGCAGCCGCGAGATCCCTCAAGGGCCGGTCCGCACCCGGTTCCGCGCCCGGCCGCGGGGCAATCCTGGACCTGCTGCAGGACCCTGCGGAGCGCGCGGCGATCTCCCACCTCACGGCCGTCATGAGCCTGCTGGAAGGCCACGCCAACGTGGTCATGGACGCCGTGGACGCCAGTATCGTCCCCTCGGTCAAGACCATCCGGCAGCGCTTTAACGCCCGCGGCAAGGACCGTGGCGCCATCGAGAAATTTATCCGCAGCCTCCTCGGCCTGGACGCGAAGATGCGGCAGTACAGCGACGGCTCGAAATTCGTCCGCGAAGTGGTCGACGCCGCCGGGATGGAAGGCTTCAACCGGGTCTGGGAGTCGGCCGAGAACCTGCCCACCGAACCGGAAATCCACGACTCGAAGCTGTGGCTCGAACGAATGGGGCTCTAGTCCACGTGCCGGCCACCACAGACCCGGACCTTCCAGCGGCTTCCGGCGGACGACGGCGGCCCGGCCGGCTGGCGCCAGTAGTCGGCAAGGCGCGGACAATGGTGCAGGCCGCGCTCGCCGACGCCGGTTACCCCGGACGGGTCCTGGTGGCCTGCAGCGGAGGCCCTGACTCGCTCGCGCTCGCCGCCGTCGCCGCCTACTTCGGCCGCCGTGGCCACGTCGACGGCCACCCGGTCTCGGTCGGCGCCGTCGTGGTGGATCACCAGTTACAGGCCGGCTCCGGTGCCGTAGCCGCCGCGGCAGCAACGGCACTGCGGGAGCTGGGGCTCAGCCCCGTCCAGGTCCGGACGGTCGACGTCGCACCCACCGGGATGGGCCCCGAAGCCGCCGCCCGGGACGCCCGGCACGCCGCGCTCGCAGCAGTCGCCGAGGAGAACGGTGCCACGGCCGTCCTGCTCGGCCACACCCTGGACGATCAGGCCGAGCAGGTCCTGCTGGGGCTGGCGCGCGGCTCCGGGACCCGCTCGCTTGCCGGGATGCGTCCCGTCCGCGGTCACCTGCTACGGCCGTTCCTGGGCCTGCGCCGGGCAGAGACGCTGGAGATCTGCACCGTCGAGGGACTGGACCCGTGGCACGACCCGAGCAACGCCGACCCCGCCTTTGCCCGGTCCCGGACCCGGGTCGAGGTGCTGCCCGTACTGGAGGACAAGCTCGGACCCGGTGTCGCCGAATCGCTGGCCAGGACGGCGTCGATCCTGCAGTTCGACGCCGACTACCTCGAAGATGTGGCCAACGACACCTTCACCCGCCTGCTGGAGCGGTCCGGTACAGACCTGAGCCTGCCCGAGGCCGCGCTGCGCGAATTGGCGCCTGCCGTGAGGTTCCGGGTGATCGCCAGGGCCGCCGCCGCCGTCGGCGGTCAACAGCCCGGTTACCAGCGGCTGCTGGCCGCCGAAGCTCTGCTGCGCCGGCAGGGATCCGCCGGACCGGTGGAGCTGCCCGGCGGCGTGAGCGTCTACCGGCTCTCGCTCGCCCAGCTGGACGCGGCGGAGCAGACCGCCCCCACCGGCGTTCCCCGCGGGGGCGCCCGCTGTGGGAAGCTTGTATTCCGGCCTCAAAAACCGCCCCAAGAATAGTCGCACCCGCATCTACACAGGAGTCATTGGTGGATTCAAACGACGTCCAGGCAGACCTCAAGCACGTTCTCTACTCCAGGGAACAGATCCAGACCCGGATCACCGAGCTCGCAGCCCAGATCGACAAGGACTACGAAGGCCGCGATCTGCTGATTGTCGGTGTGCTCAAGGGTGCGGTCATGGTCATGGCCGACCTCGCCCGCGCACTGCACAGCCACGTCTCGATGGACTGGATGGCCGTTTCCTCCTACGGCTCCGGCACCCAGTCTTCCGGCGTGGTCCGCATCCTCAAGGACCTCGACACCGACCTGATGGGCAAGGACGTCCTGATCGTCGAAGACATCATCGACTCCGGCCTCACCCTCTCCTGGCTCAAGACCAACCTGGAGTCCCGCGGCACGGCCTCGGTGGAGATCTGCACCGCGTTCCGCAAGCCCACCGCCGCTAAGGTCAAGATCGACGTCAAGTACGTCGGCTACGACATCCCCAACGAGTTCGTCGTCGGGTACGGCCTTGACTACGCCGAGAAGTACCGCAACCTCGACTTCGTCGGCACCCTGGCGCCGCACGTCTACGAGTAGAACCCAGGCCGCCCCGGCGGCTTCCCTCCGGCTCGACGCTGCGTCTGTTCTGCACCCTGCACAGCCCTCCGCTACGCCCACAGGGAACTTTTAGGCTTGACCGTGCGTGAGTTACTGCGACGGTGTATAGCTAGAACCCGACGCAGCACCCACACGCGCGCAGATCGGCCGCCGTGCAGCACTACCAGGAGGGACGGGGCCAGCCCCCGATCAGATGAAAGCAAAGAGTTTCCTCAAGGGCCCCGGCATCTGGATTGTCGTCGTGGTGGCCATGCTGCTGCTGGCCTTTGCCACCCTCGCCCCCGGCGGATCGACCCGCATCGACACGGACAAGGGCCTGGCGCTGCTGACCGACGGCGGCAAGGTCGAGCAGGCCAAGATCTTCGACGCCGAGAACCGCGTGGACCTGGTCCTGAAGGACAACGTGCAGATCGACGGCCAGGACAAGGGCAAGAACGTCCAGTTCTACTTCGTCAACGCGCGCGCCCAGGACATCGTCAAGGCCGTGACGGCCTCGAAGCCGCCGAGCGGTTTCACCGACCAGCCGATCGAAAGCAACTGGTTCTCCGGCCTGTTCTCCCTGCTGATCCCGGTGCTGCTGCTGGGCGTGCTCTTCTGGTTCCTGCTCTCCCGGATGCAGGGCGGCGGCTCCAAGGTCATGCAGTTCGGCAAGTCCAAGGCCAAGATGGTCAACAAGGACATGCCCCAGGTGACTTTTGGCGACGTCGCCGGCGCCGACGAGGCCGTCGAGGAACTCCAGGAGATCAAGGAATTCCTGGCGGAACCCGCCAAGTTCCAGGCCGTGGGCGCCAAGATCCCCAAGGGCGTGCTGCTGTACGGCCCTCCCGGCACCGGCAAGACGCTGCTGGCCCGCGCCGTCGCCGGCGAGGCCGGCGTGCCGTTCTTCTCCATCTCCGGTTCCGACTTCGTCGAAATGTTCGTCGGCGTGGGCGCTTCCCGTGTCCGCGACCTCTTCGAGCAGGCCAAGAACAACTCGCCGGCCATCATCTTCGTGGATGAGATCGACGCCGTCGGCCGCCACCGCGGCGCCGGCATCGGCGGCGGCAACGACGAACGCGAGCAGACCCTCAACCAGCTGCTGGTTGAAATGGACGGCTTCGACGTGAAGACGAACGTCATCCTGATCGCGGCCACCAACCGTCCCGACGTGCTGGACCCCGCCCTGCTCCGTCCGGGCCGCTTCGACCGCCAGATTTCGGTCGAGGCCCCCGACCTGATCGGCCGGGACCAGATCCTGAAGGTCCATGCCAAGGGCAAGCCGATGGCTCCCGGCGTCGACCTCAGGGCCGTCGCGAAGAAGACCCCCGGCTACACCGGCGCGGACCTCGCGAACGTGCTCAACGAAGCCGCCCTGCTCACCGCACGCTCCAACGCCAACCTGATCGATGACCGCGCCCTCGACGAGGCGATCGACCGGGTGATGGCCGGCCCGCAGAAGCGCAGCCGGGTCATGAAGGAACACGAGCGCAAGGTCACCGCCTACCACGAGGGCGGCCACGCCTTGGTCGCGGCGGCGCTGCGAAACTCCGCGCCGGTCACGAAAATCACCATCCTGCCCCGCGGCCGCGCCCTGGGCTACACCATGGTGGTGCCGGAAAACGACAAGTATTCCGTGACCCGCAACGAACTGCTGGACCAGATGGCCTACGCCATGGGCGGCCGGGTGGCCGAGGAGCTCGTCTTCCACGACCCGTCCACGGGGGCCTCCAACGACATCGAAAAAGCCACCGGGATTGCCCGCAAGATGGTCACGGAGTTCGGTATGAGTGAGCGCGTCGGCGCCGTCCGGCTGGGCCAGGGCGGCGGCGAGCCCTTCCTGGGCCGCGACGCCGGCCACGAACGGAACTACTCGGACCAGATCGCTTACGTCGTTGACGAGGAAGTGCGCCGCCTGATCGAGGGCGCACACGATGAGGCCTACGCCATCCTGACCGAAAACCGGGATGTCCTGGACGAGCTGGCCCTGGAACTGCTGGAACGCGAAACCCTCAACCAGGCCGAGATCGCCCAGGTCTTCACGAACATCCGCAAACGCGATTTCCGCGAGATCTGGCTGTCCAAGGAGAGCCGGCCGATCCAGGCCGTCGGCCCGGTGGAGTCCCGCCGCGAAAAGGCCGAACGGGAAGCCCAGCTCGAAGCCAAGGAGGCCCGGCTCGAGGAACCCCTCGACGCCCTGCCGCCGCACGCCCAGGGCGTGCCCGGACAGGACTCCTTCAAAGGAGGAGCCGGCGGGGTAACGGATCCGGGGCCGGACGGCCTTCCCGGCTAAGCTTCCTTTTGTGACTACCTACTTCAACGACGACGACGTTCCCGCCACCGCCGGCCCCTTCCCCGCGGAAGAGGCGGCGGGCGCGGCCGGCCATAAGGCCAGCCCGGTGGACCGTCCGCGGATCCAGGCGGCGGTGCGCGAGATCCTGCTCGCCATCGGTGAGGACCCGGACCGCAGCGGCCTGCTGGACACCCCGAAACGGGTGGCCAAGGCCTATGCGGAGATGTTCGCCGGCCTGCACCACGACCCGGCGGAAATCCTCGGCACCACCTTTGACCTGGACCATGAGGAACTGGTCCTGGTCAAGGACATCCCGTTCTACTCGACCTGCGAGCACCACCTGGTGCCTTTCCACGGGGTCGCCCATGTCGGCTACATCCCCTCGCACGACGGCAAGGTTACGGGGCTGAGCAAGCTGGCCCGGCTGGTGGATATGTTTGCCCGCCGCCCGCAGGTGCAGGAGCGGCTGACCACCCAGATCGTGGAAGCCCTCGTCACCCACCTCAAGCCCCGCGGCGCGATCGTCGTGGTCGAATGCGAACACCTGTGCATGTCCATGCGCGGCATTCGCAAGCCCGGCGCGAAGACCGTCACCAGCGCGGTCCGCGGGCAACTGCATGACCCGGCCACCCGTGCCGAAGCCATGAGCCTCATCCTCGGAAGGTAAGAAAAACCCCACTATGGACTCCCTCGCTGCAGCCCCCGGAACAGGACCTGCCACCTCGCCGCTGCCCGTGCTGCGCAAGCCGCGCCCGGCGGCGAGCTTCAAGGACTTGCCCACGGACCGGACGCTTGTGATGGGGATCCTGAACGTCACCCCGGATTCGTTCAGCGACGGCGGCAGGCATTCGACGGCGGACACGGCTGTCGCCGCCGGCCTGCGGATGTTTTACGCGGGCGCGGACATTATCGACGTCGGCGGTGAGTCGACCCGCCCCGGCGCCGCCGAAGTCAGCGTCGAAGAGGAGCAGCGCCGGGTCCTGCCCGTGATCGAAGCGCTGGTCAAGGCCGGCGCCCTGGTCAGTATCGACACCATGCATGCAGCTACCGCCGAGGCCGCGCTGGACGCCGGCGCCGCGATCATCAACGACGTCTCCGGCCTAACGCTCGAGCCGGAAATGGCCGAACTGGTGGCGCGGAGCAAGGCGCCCTACATACTGACGCACCGCCGCGGCGACGCCAACACCATGGACTCGCTGGCCGAGTACCGCAACGTGGCGCAGGACGTCGCCGCCGAACTCGCCGGCGTCCGCGAGCAGCTCTACGCCGCCGGCGCCACGGAAGAACAGATCATCCTGGACCCGGGCCTGGGCTTCGCCAAGAACGAGGCGCAGAACTGGGAGCTGCTGCAAAATATCGACGTGCTGCAGGCCCTCGGCCACAAGGTCCTGGTCGCAGCCTCCCGGAAAAGGTTCCTGGGCAGCCTCCTGACCGTCGCCGGCAAGGCCGCGCAGCCCTTGGAACGCGACGCGGCTACCGCCGCCGTGACCGCTATCAGCGCCTACCGCGGGGCCTGGGCGGTCCGCGTGCACGACGTCGGCGCAAGCCTGGACGCCGTCAAGGTCGCCGCCCGCATCGCCCCGGTCCCGTGCCCGGCGGCGTCCGCCGTGCCCGGCGACAGCTGAACCGGCCGCCGATGGACCTGATCACGCTGAGCGGCGTCACCGCCGTCGGGCATCACGGGGTGTTCGACTTCGAACGCCGGGACGGACAGCCGTTTGTCGTCGATGCCGTGCTGCACCTCGACTTTGCCCCGGCTGCCGCCAGTGACGACGTACTGGACACCGCGCACTACGGCGAGGTGGCGGAGTGCATCCGCGGCTGGATCACCGGCACACCGCTGAACCTGATCGAGGCCCTCGCGGTGCGGATCGCCGACGACGTGCTGCGGCGCTTCCCGGTGGCCGCAGTGGACATCACGGTGCACAAACCCAAGGCCCCGATTGAGGTCGACTTCGGCGACGTGTCTGTCAGCGTGCACCGGGAACGGCCATGAGCCCGCACGCCACGGCCTACACGCGCGCCGTGATCGCGCTCGGCAGCAACCTGGGGGCGCGCAACGACACGCTCTCCGCCGCCGTCGCGGACCTCGTCGACCCGCCTGAGGTACGGCTGCTGGCCATCTCGCCGATCGTCCAGAGCAAGGCCGTGGGGGGCCCGCCGGACCAACCGGACTTCCTGAACATGGTGATCGCGGTGGAAACATCGTTGTCGCCGGAGGAACTGCTGCGGCACTGCCACGCGGTGGAACACAAGCATCTGCGGGTCCGGGAGGTCCGCTGGGGCCCGCGCACCCTCGACGTGGACATCGTCACTTACGGCGAGCTGGTCAGCTCGGACCCCGACCTGACACTCCCGCATCCGCGCGCTGCGGAGCGCGCCTTCGTGCTCTACCCGTGGTCCCTGATCGAACCCGCGGCCCGGCTGAACGGCGAACGCGTCGGCGAACTGGCCGCCAAGGCCGCCGATTTCGCCGACCTGGCACCGTTTGACGGTTTCGAGGACCTCAATGGCGTGGCCGGGGCGGTGGAGGCGCCGTGAAGCTGACCAACCCGCTCCTGCTCCTGGTGATCGGTGTCGGGCTGGCCGCGGCGGGCTGGTTCGCCACGCTGCTGGCCAGCCGTTATAGCCTGGCCACCCCGGTGTTGCCGCTGACCGGCCTGGTCACGATGGGCGTGATCGTGGTTATCACGCTGATCCTCGGGCTCCGCGTGCTGCGCTGGCGAAACGGCAACAAAAAGAAAATGCTCAACCCGATCCTGGCCGCGTGGACCCTGGTCCTCGCCCAGGCCTGCGCCTACACCGGGACCATGCTGCTGGGCTGGCACGCCGGGATCTTCCTGGACCAGCTGCGGCTCTGGAACGTGCGCAGCGGGCAGACCATCACCTGGCAGACGCTGGCCATGGCCGGCGGCGGCCTGGCCATGATTGTGGTGGGCCTGCTGGTGGAACGGTTCTGCCGGATTCCGCCCGAGGACGGCGACGCCGAGGGGTCCGCGGACCTGCAAGGGAAACGCGGAAAACCCAAGGCGGAAGGCGAATATGCGTACCGAGGCGATTGACCCTCCGGGCGTGACTTGGCTCCGGGTTTCACCCCGGTACCTCACGGTGCGGCTCGTGGGCTGGGCGCTGGGCAACCTCGCGGCCGTCGCCCTGCTGTCCCTGCCTCTGATCCTGGTTCTGAACAGGGCATGGACCTGGCCGCCGCTGTGGCTCGCCGTAGCCGTACCCGCCGCGGCCTTCCTGTTGGCGCTCTGGCGGCTCGTGCTCATCCCGCGCCAAGTGCAGTCCATCGGGTACGCCGAACGCGAGGACGACCTGCTGATCCGCCGCGGCATCTTCTTCCAGCGCACTCTCGTGGTGCCGTACGGGCGGATGCAGTACGTGGACATCGGTGCCGGGCCGGTGGAGCGCGGGCTGGGCCTGTGCACCGTTAAGCTTCACACCGCATCGGCCGGCACCAGCGCAGAGATTCCGGGCCTGCCCGCCGCCGAGGGGGCGCGGCTCCGGGAGCAGCTGTCCGCCCGCGGCGAGGCCCGACTGGCCGGGCTATGACCGTCACCGGGGACGGCTGGCGGCGCGTGCATCCGGCTTCGCCCTTCGTCCGGGGGTGGGTGGCGCTGGCCGCTCTGTTCTTCTTCTTTGGCCGCGACGCCTTCGAACGCCTGCTCCGGGGCGACCCGATTTTTGACGAGCGGTTCGCCGAACGGGCACCGTGGTTGCTGATCGGCGGCGGTGCCGTGCTGCTGCTGACCGTGCTCGGCTACGTGCTCAGCTGGTATTTCACCCGCTACCAGGTGGCGGACGGCTACGTCCGCGTCAACACCGGCATCCTGTTCAAACAGCAGCGCCAGGCCAGGGTGGACCGGGTGCAGGCCATCGACGTCCTCCAGCCGTTGCTCGCGCGCATTTTCGGGCTCGCGGAGCTCAGGTTCGACGTCGCCGATGCCGGCAAATCCGCAGTGCAGCTGGCCTACCTTCCGATCGGAGAGGCCAAGGAGCTCCGCGCCACCATCCTCGCCCAGGCCGCGGGCGGGCCACCGATGCCGGCGCAGCCAGGTGAGCCGGCGCAGCCGGCCGCGGCCGCCGTGGAGGCGCCGGAACACGCAGTGCTGACCGTGCCGCCGTCGCGGCTGGCCGGGTCGCTGCTGCTGAGCGAGCAGAGCGTCGGCATCGTCATTGGCGCCGCGGCCTCCGTGGTGCTTTCCGCCGTCACCGACAACCGCGGCTTCTACTTCTACCTGATCCCGGCCGGCCTGGGCCTGGTCGCGGCATACTGGAACTCGTTCATTAAGGGCTACAACTTCACCGCCGCCGTGTCGCCCGACGGCATCCGGCTGCGCTACGGCCTGCTGGACACCCAGGCCCAGACCCTTCCGCCGGGACGGATCCAGGCCCTGCGGGTCAGCCAGCCGCCGCTATGGCGGATCTTCGGCTGGTACCGGATCCAGGTCAACGTGGCCGGTTACGGAACGGAGGGCAGCCAGGGCCAGGCCTCCTCCCGGACCACCCTGCTGCCGGTTGGGACGCTGGCCGAGGTGCTCAGCATGCTCCCGCTGGTACTGCCCGACCCTGGCACCCCGGACCCCGTGGGCGTCTTCACCGCCGGGCTGAAGGGAATAGCGCCCGCCGCCGGCAAGCCGGACCGCGACGGCGGTTTCGTCACCACCCCCAGGCGGGCGCGCCTGCTCAGCCCGCTGGGCTGGCGCCGGAACGGCTTCACCGCCACCGACACCGTTCTGTTCATCCGCTCCGGCCGCTGGTGGCGCCACCTCGTGCTGGTCCCGCACCAGCGCACCCAGTCGATGTCGCTGCAGCAAGGCCCCCTGGCCCGGCTCTTCGGCGTCGTCGACCTCGTCCTGCACACCACCGCGGGGCCGGTGGCGCCCCGGCTGATCCAGGCCGGGCTGGAGGAGGGACGCGCCCTGCTCGACGCGCAGTCGGCCCGCGCCCGGACGGCCCGGAAGCGGCAGCACAGTGAACACTGGCTGGCCCGGGCCGGGCTCGAACACGCGCCACTCGAACACGCGCCACTCGAACACGCGCCACTCGAACACGCGCCAAAGGAAGGGCCGCAGCATGCCTAAGCCAGGACGCCTCGGCGTTGGAATCATCGGAGCCGGCAAGGTGGGAGCCGTGCTGGGGGCGGCGCTGCGCGCCGCGGAGCACGCCGTCGTCGGGGTCGCCGCAGTGTCGGACGCGAGCCGCGAACGCGCCGAGACCCTGCTTCCCGGCGTCCCCATCCTCGAGGTGCAGGAGATCGTGGAGCGCGCCGAACTGGTGCTGCTCGCGGTCCCGGACGACGCCCTCGGCCCGCTCGTGCAGGGCCTCGCGAAGCTCGGCGCGTGGCAGCCCGGCCAGCTCGTGGCCCACACCTCCGGGCGTTTCGGCGTCGGGATCCTGCACCCGGTCCGTGCCGCGGGGGCCATCCCGCTGGCGCTGCACCCCGCCATGACGTTCACCGGCATGAGCTTGGACCTCACCCGGCTGCCGGACTGCAGCTTCGGCGTGACGGCCGATCCGGCCATGCTGCCGATTGCCCAGGCACTCGTGGTGGAAATGGGGGCCGAGCCGGTCGCGATCGCGGAGGGCGACCGCGCGCTCTACCACGCGGCGCTGGCCCACGGCTCGAACCACCTGGTCACCCTCGTGGCCCAGGCGTCGGAGCTGCTGCGCGAAGTGGGCGTGGACGCCCCGGAAACCATGCTGGGGCCCCTCCTGCGCGCCAGCCTGGAAAACGCCCTCGCCTCGGGTGAGTCGGCGCTGACCGGGCCCGTGGCCCGCGGCGACGCCGGCACCGTCGCCGCGCACTCCGAGGCCCTGCGGGAACTCGACGGCGGGTCCGGCGGCGATATTCTGGAGGCGTACCTGGCCATGGCCCGGGCAACGGCCCGCCGTGCGGGCAGCCGCGGGCTGTTGAAGCCGGAGCAAATCGACGCCATCACACGGGCGCTCGAGGCGCCCGGCAGTGATGGCCCGATTCCTGAGGAAGGACCCTGAAATGGCAATCCAGCTCGTAACCACAGCTGCCCAGCTGCGCGCCGAAAGCGCGCGCCTGCTCACCGAAAAACGTGGCACCTCGCAGGGGCTGGTGCCCACGATGGGCGCCCTGCACGAGGGGCACGCCCGGCTGGCGCGCACCGCCGTCGAGCAGAACGACGTCGTCGTGGCCAGTATCTTCGTCAACCCGCTGCAGTTCGGCGAGGCGGTGGACCTGGAACGCTACCCCCGGAGCCTGGACGCGGACCTGGCCCTGCTCGAGTCCGAAGGCGTGGACCTGGCGTTCGCGCCCGGGGTGGAAGAGGTGTACCCCGGCGGGGAACCCATGGTGCGGATCACCTCCGGCGTGCTGGCGGACAAATGGGAGGGCGCCTCCCGGCCCGGGCACTTCGACGGCGCCCTGACCGTGGTGGCGAAGCTGCTGCACTACGGACTTCCCGGCGCAGGGCAGGCCGCCTACCGGGCCTATTTCGGCCAGAAGGACGCCCAGCAGCTGACCCTGGTCCGGCGGATGGTGGCGGACCTGAACTTCCCGGTGGAGATCGTCCCGGTGCCGATCGTGCGGTCCCCGGACGGACTGGCACTCTCCAGCCGCAACCGTTTCCTGTCCGCCGCTCAGCGTGAGGCTGCCTTGGTGCTGTCCCGGGCGTTGCGGCTGGTCGAGGAGCGCGCCAACGCGCACGAACCCCTGGACCTGGACTCCGCCCGGGCCCTCGTGGAATCCCAACCCCTCGTGGCGCTGGACTACTTTGAGGTCGTGGATCCGCGCACCCTGGAGCCGCTCGCCGAGAACTGCCGGGAAACCCCGTTCCGCGGCGAGGGCCTGGTGCTGATTGCGGCCAAGGTAGGCCCGGTGCGGCTGATCGACAACGTGCCGCTGGATTCCTGATCCTGCGTTTTTTCCCGGCTCATTTTCCCGGGCGGGAATTACTCCGCAGGCGGTACGGTTAGAGCCTGAGGCAGCACTGATGCGCCGGAACACCCCCCGAACTTCCAGAGGGAACACCATGGCTACAGACATCTCGTCAACCGCCCGCCGCGATCCTGCGCAGACCACGGTGGACACCGGCGGGGCCCCACCGGAAAAGCTGTCGCGGGAGTCCGTGGCCATCATCGCGACCCTGCTGGCGGCCACCTTCGTGGTGATCCTCAACGAGACCATCATGAACGTCGCCTTGCAGCGGCTGATGGTGGATTTGAGGGTCGACGCGCCCACCGTGCAGTGGCTGTCCACCGGCTTCATGCTGACCATGGCCGTGGTGATTCCCACCACCGGCTTCATCCTGCAGCGGCTCTCCACCCGGGCAGTCTTCATGCTGGCCATGGGGTTGTTCTCGGGCGGCACCCTGCTGGCGGCCCTGGCACCGGGTTTCGAAGTCTTGCTGCTGGCCAGGATCGTCCAGGCCGGCGGCACCGCGATCATGCTGCCGCTGCTAATGACCACCATCCTCACCCTGGTTCCCGTCTCACGCCGCGGCGCCGTGATGGGCAACGTGAGTATCGCGATCTCGGTGGCACCGGCCATGGGCCCGACGGTCTCCGGGCTGATCCTGGAGCACTTTACCTGGCGGTTCATGTTCTTCTTCGTCCTGCCGATCGCCCTGCTGGCGTTCGGCATCGGTGCCAGATTCCTGCGGAATATCGGCGAAAACGAGAAAACCCGGCTCGACGCGCTCTCCGTCGTCCTGACTGTCCCGGCCTTCGGCGGGCTCGTGTACGGACTCAGCCAGATCGGCGGCGGAGGGGGAGGCCCCTCCATCCCGGCCCTCGCAGCGCTCACCGTCGGCGTCGTGGCGCTGCTCGCCTTCGTCCTGCGCCAGCTCAGGCTGCAGAAATCCGACGCGCCGCTGCTGGACCTGCGCGCCTTCAACTTCCGGATGTTCACGGTATCCGTGCTGCTGCTGGTGGTTGCGATGATCGCCCTGTTCGGCGCCGTCATCCTGCTGCCCTTGTACCTGCAGGAAATCCGGGGCCTCAAGTCGCTGGAAACCGGCCTCGTCCTGCTGCCGGGCGGCCTGGCGATGGGGCTGCTGGGTCCTGTCATCGGCCGGCTCTTCGACAGGGTCGGCCCGCTGCCGCTGACCTTGACCGGATCATCCCTCATGGTGCTGTCTCTCTGGCAGTTGTCCCGGCTGGACGCCCAGACGCCGGTGGGCTGGATCATCGCACTGCATGTGGGCCTGAGCCTGGGCCTGGCGCTGCTGTTCACGCCGGCCTTCACCACGGGGCTGAATCCGTTACCGCCGCACCTGTACTCGCACGGATCGGCGATCATGAGCACCCTGCAGCAGGTAGCGGGTGCGGCCGGGACCGCCCTGCTGGTCTCGATCTTCGCGGTGGTCTCGGCCGGCGCCGGAATCGTCGCCGGCATGCACGCGGCGTTCCTGACCGCAGCCGCGATAGCGCTCGCCGCCGTCGTGCTGTCCATGCTGATGCGGAAGACCGACGGCGCGTCCGGCCCGGCGGCGCACTGACCGCATTTCCATTTACCGGACCTTGCGGGTGGTTGGCTCGGGTGCAGCCGAATGCAGCTGCCGGGGTGCTTGGCCCTGGTCAGCATCCCGCCGTCCGGGGGGCACATTGACACGGACACGCCGCCAAGTGGGCCCGCCGACGTCGAAATTCCCGGCAAAGTGCCCCCGGGCGGCCGGGGCGACAGCCGACTGACCGCACCCCGCGGTGCATTCAGGCGGCGCTGAACTGCCTGCAAAAGCCGCTCCCGGGCTGTGGAATCTTCCGGTCGCTGTGGGCCCGCCGTCACTGTGCCGCCGCCGAGCTGACAGGACTGCCCCTGCGTCCGAGCGCTGCGGCCCGGGTCAGCGTCCCGCCGTCCGGGGGGCACATTGACACGGACACGCCGCTAAGTGGGCCCGCCGACGTCGAAATTCCCGGCAAAGTGCCCCCGGGCGGCCGGGGCGACAGCCGACTGACCGCACCCCGCGG
Organism: Arthrobacter sp. UYEF3; assembly: GCF_040546245.1. Classification (NCBI taxonomy): domain Bacteria; kingdom Bacillati; phylum Actinomycetota; class Actinomycetes; order Micrococcales; family Micrococcaceae; genus Arthrobacter; species Arthrobacter sp. UYEF3. Next base: position 157,615 of record NZ_JBEPNK010000005.1, on the reverse strand, counting down.
TGCATTCAGGCGGCGGCGGGACGGCAAGAGCCCCCGGGCTGTTAGCCTGCGAAGAACTCGCTGAGTTCGGAGATGAGCTTGTCCGGGGCCTTGTTGACGCCGTCGTGGCCCATGCCCGGTAGGATCCGGTAGCTGGAGCCGGAGAGCACGTCGTGGATCTGGCCGCAGGCCACGCCGAAGTATGCCGGGCTCTTTTCGCCGACAATGATCAGCGTCTCGAGCGGCAGCTCCAGGAACGGTTCGGCCGGCATGTCGGCGGCGATGATCGCCTTGATTTCGCGGACACCGGTCTGCATGAGCTCCCGCAGCTGCTTGCCCACGGGTGTGCCGGCGGTGAGCTTGTTGGCCAGGGTCAGCATGGACAGCGGCATCCGGGACAGCGCGCTGCCGGTCTCGAGGCCGCGGACCAGCACGGCGAGGGCCCGGTCGTCGTCGCCCGCGGCCGTCAGGCGTTCATACTCGCCGGTCCAGTCCGCCGTGACGCTGTGGTTCACGGACACGGCCGGGTCATACACGGCGAGACGTTCCACCGGCAGGCTGCGGGCGGCATGCAGCGCCACCGCACCGCCGAAGCTATGCCCGAAGACGTCGGTGCTGGCGGTGTGCTTCATCACGGCGTCCAGGTCGCGGATATCCACATCCAGGGTGTAATCCTCCGGCTGCCGCGACGATGAGCCCCGGCCGCGCCGGTTGAAGCTGTGGACCGGCCGGCCCAGGGCGGAGCTGAGTTTCTGCGCGAAGCGGGTGTAGTCGGCGGCCGTCACCATCGAGGCAGCCACGACGACGACGCCGGACCCCGCCGCGGCCAGTTCCGCACCCGTGCTGAAAAGCTCAAGGGTTCCGCCGTCGGGGGTTCTGATGTTCTCGCGGGTCATGCTCCGAGCCTATCCGAGGCGCCCGGAACCGCACAGCGGGAGGCCGCTAGCTGCCCAGCCTGCCGCCGGAGAGCTCGAGGTAGCACGAGCCGCAGAGCGACTCGTACCAGGCGTCCTGCCCGTCTATGGCCACCTGCTCGCCGTCGAACACCCACTGTTCGCCGATCCGGCGGGTGTTAAAGATGGCCTTGCGGCCGCACCGGCAGATGGTCTTGAGCTCCTCGACGGTGTGCGCGATCTCGAGGAGCCGGAGCGAACCGGGGAAGGCGCGGGTGCGGAAATCTGAGCGGATGCCGTAGGCGAGCACAGGCACGTTGTCCAGGACGGCGATCCGGAACAGGTCGTCCACCTGCTGCGGCTCGAGGAACTGGGCCTCATCCACCAGCAGGCAGGCCACGGGCGGCGTGTCCACGTGCTGCAACAAGGCATCGGGGTCGTCACCGTGAGCGTGCGCCGCGAACAGCTCACGGGCGGATGCCCCGGCGGGGATCAGGAAGTCCACTGCGCGGGTCATCCCCAGCCGGGACACGACGTCGGCGTCGCCCTTGGTGTCGATGTCCGGCTTGGCGAGCAGTACCCTTTGGCCGCGCTCCTCATAGTTGAACGCGGCCTGCAGCAGGCCTGTCGACTTGCCGGAGTTCATCGCGCCGTAGCGGAAGTAGAGCTTGGCCAAGGGGGTCCTTTCGACAGCGGTCGCCCCCGATTCTAGTGCCAGAAGTCAGCGCCCGGCCTCAGCCGGCGCCGGACCCCGAGGCGCATCGGCCTGCCGCCGTCGAGCAGGAACCTGGCCGCTATCAGCGCCAGCCTGCGATTACCGGGCCGGATCGGTCCCTCGTGCAGCTGGCCCGGCACCACGGCAAACTCAATTGCCGGGACCGCAGCCGCGAGCTGCCGCCCGGTGTCGGCGAAGTAGCCCGGACTCCAGCCGCCGGTGAGCATCAGTGTGGGCATGGTGACGGCGGCAAAATCGGCGAGCTCGGCGTCGGCGGCCAGCACGGCGCGCATCTCGGCAACGGCGGTGGGCAGCAGCTCCCGCATCTCTGCGCCCAGGGTGGCTCGGGCCGAGAGGATGCTGAGCATGCGCAGGGCGCCCGGAGGCAGCTTCGGGATCGGCCCTGCGGTTTCCAGGCCCTGGACCAGCAGGGACCAGGCCCGGTCCAGCTCCCCGGCCGCCACCGAGCGCTCCAGCTCCGGCCGCCAGCGGCTGGTGAGGTTCCCGGCCAGCGACACGGCGGCGTCGTAGGTCACCAGCCGGCGGATAGGCACGCTCCGCGCGGCCTGCAACGCCACAAACCCGCCGTAGCTGTGCGCGACCACGTCGGCGGAGCCGGTGTGCCGCAGTACGGCGGCCAGGTCGGCCACTTCCGTCGCCGCCGAGTAGTCCGGGGGCTGCGGCGAGGACCCGGCCCGGCCGCGGCGGTTGTAGCAGTGCACCGGACGGCCCAGCATCCGGCTCAGGGTCCGGGCGAAGGGGAGGTACAGCCCATCGGTGATCAAGGTCCCATGCACGACGACGACGCCGGCACCCGCCGCTGCGCCCTCGGGCTGCCCGGTGCGCCCGGGCCGTCCGGCTAAATTGTCCGGTGCCGCTGCGGGCGCTGTGTCGTGGGCCTTTTGCGGCGCTGGCAGCAAGGTGTGCAGCTCGAGGTGCCCCGCGCCGTCGTCGGTCCGAATCGTCCACGTCCCCACAGCTGCGAGTCTATGCCCGGTCTATTCCCGCCCTCCCGCGCCGGCGGCGGCCGAATGCCCGGTAAACTTGGGGATTGTGACTTCCCAAAACACCTCCGCCCCGAACCCCGCCGCCGAGCACTCCGACGCCAGCGAGCAGACGCTGGTCCGTATGGAGAAGCGCGCCAAGCTGATCGACCGTGGCATCGAGGCGTACCCGGTGGGGGTCGAGCGCACGAATTCGCTGACCGAAATCCGCGAAAAGTACTCCCACCTTGAGGCCGACGAAACCACCGGCGACAGCGTCGGCGTGACCGGCCGCATTGTCTTCATCCGCAACACCGGCAAGCTCTGCTTCGCCACCATCCAGGAGGGCGGGCCGGATGGCAAAGCCGTGCGGCTGCAGGTCATGCTCAGCCTGGCGAACATCGGTGAGGAAGCGCTCGCTGACTGGAAGTCGCTCGTTGACCTCGGCGACCACGTCTTCATCAAGGGCGAGGTCATCTCCTCCCGCCGCGGCGAACTCTCGGTGATGGCGGAGTCCTGGACCATGGCCTCCAAAGCGCTGCGGCCGCTGCCCGTGCTGCACTCCGAGCTCAACGAGGAAACCCGCGTCCGCCAGCGCTACGTGGACCTGATTGTCCGTGACGAGGCCCGCGAAATGGTCTACACCCGGGCCGCGATCACGCGTTCCATCCGCGAAACGCTGCACCGCCAGGGCTACGTCGAGGTGGAAACCCCGATGCTGCAGCTGGTGCACGGCGGCGCCACGGCCCGACCGTTCGAGACCCACATGAACGCCTTCGACCAGAAGATGACGCTGCGCATCGCCACCGAGCTGTACCTCAAGCGCACCGTGGTGGGCGGGATCGACCGGGTCTACGACATGGGCCGCGTGTTCCGCAACGAGGGCGTCGATTCGACGCACAGCCCCGAATTCACCACGCTGGAGAGCTATGAGGCCTGGGCTGACCAGTTCGTCATGGCGGACCGGATCAAGGAGATCATTCTCGACGCCGCCGACGCCGCCGGAGTGGGCCGCGTGCTGCAAACCGAGCGCGGCGACATCAACCTCGACGGCGACTGGGCCTGGATGGCTGTCTACCCGGGGCTCTCCGACTTCGTGGGCCAGGAAATCACCCCGGAAACCCCGGCCTCCGAGCTGCTGGCCATCGCCGCCAAGCACGAGATCAAGGTCGACGCCGGCTGGGACGCCGAGAAACTCGTCGTCGAACTGTTCGGCGAACTGGTCGAACCAACGCTGCTCAACCCCACCTTTGTTTATGACTACCCGCCCTCCGCGCAGCCGCTGGCACGCCAGCACCGCGAGGACAACCGGCTGATCGAAGCGTGGGACTTGATCATCGGCGGAATGGAACGCGGCACCGCGTTCTCCGAACTGATCGACCCGGTCATCCAGCGCGAACGCCTGACCGAACAGTCCCGCCGTTCGGCCGCCGGCGACGTCGAGGCCATGCAGTTGGACGAAGACTTCCTCCGTGCCCTCGAATACGGGGCCCCGCCGATGGGCGGCATCGGCCTCGGCATCGACCGGCTGGTCATGCTCTTCACCGGCGCGGGCATCCGCGAAACCATCCTCTTCCCGTTGCTGAAGCCCGAAGGACACTGAACATGGATTACATCGCCGTCCTGCTGCCATCCGTCGTGGTTGGCCTCATCTTCTGGTTCGCCATGAAGGCGATCTTCAATGCCGATAAGTCCGAGCGCAGGGCCGAGGCCCGCGCCCAGGCGGAGGCCGCAGCCCGCGCTCCGGAACAGAATCCAGTTCCGGAGAACGGCCAATTCCCGGAACAACGCTAATAACGGGAGCTATTCTTTCCTGTGAATTGACTTGGAACCGCATTTACGCTTTGACTCACGGCCATAAAAGGATGGATACTTTCTACAGATACATCCTGCTTTTCTAAATTCTTATCCTTTTGAAAAGAGAACCTTTATGGCACAGAAAGTCAAAATCATCCTCGTTGATGATCTGGATGAGGGATCCGCGGACGAAACTGTCCGGTTTGGCCTGGACGGCGTCAGCTATGAAATTGACCTGTCGTCCGGCAATGCGTCGGAACTCCGCTCGGCGCTCGAGCGGTACGTGGCCCATGCACGCAAGACATCGAGCGGCCGGGCAACGCGGACTAAAGTTCCGGCCGGCCGCAATCAAGACTCGGCACAGATCCGTCAGTGGGCCCGGGACAGCGGCTATGCAGTAAACAGCCGCGGCCGTATCCAGGCCGAAATCCAGGAAGCCTACCAAAAGGCGAATTCCTAGTTCGGCCGCACTGAAGGGGGCCTGCCCGGAAACGGCGGCGCCGCTCAAGGGGCATATGGCCAGGTCAGCCCTGCCGCTTCGGACGGACATTTCCGACGCCGTTCGACAATGCCGGCATGACAATGCCCCTGCCCCTGCGGCGGGGGCATTGTCATGCCGGGAGCCCCACGGCCGCGGGCACGCCGTCCGGCTTGTTCCGTCCGGCTTGTTCCGTCCGCCTCGGTCCCGGTCCGTCCGGGCCGGCGCGGGCCGACGAACGGAGCCAGCCGGGCAGCCCGGTTTCCCCCACGGCGAACAAGCCCCAAATCTGGAACTCCGCCACGTAGCATCAAGGTACGTCGTAGCTAGGAGTGTGGCGAAATGTTTGAGCGATTTACAGACCGTGCCCGTCGCGTGGTTGTGCTTGCCCAAGAAGAGGCACGCATGCTGAACCACAATTACATCGGTACCGAGCACATCCTCTTGGGTCTGATCCATGAGGGTGAAGGTGTTGCCGCCAAGGCCCTCGAGTCCTTGAGCATCTCGCTCGACGGCGTCCGCGAGCAGGTGCAGGAGATCATCGGCCAGGGCCAGCAGGCCCCGTCCGGGCACATCCCCTTCACCCCGCGTGCCAAGAAGGTGCTGGAGCTCTCGCTGCGCGAGGCCCTGCAGCTGGGCCATAACTACATCGGTACCGAGCACATCCTGCTCGGTCTCATCCGCGAGGGCGAAGGTGTGGCAGCCCAGGTGCTGGTCAAGCTCGGAGCGGACTTGAACCGTGTCCGCCAGCAGGTCATCCAGCTGCTCTCCGGCTACCAGGGCAAGGAAACCTCCGGCGCCGGCGCCGGCCCGGGCCAGGCCGAAGGCACGCCCGCCGGCTCGGTCGTCCTGGACCAGTTCGGCCGGAACCTGACCCAGGCCGCGCGCGAAAACAAACTGGACCCGGTGATCGGACGCGAATCCGAGATGGAACGCGTCATGCAGGTCCTTTCCCGCCGCACCAAGAACAACCCGGTGCTGATCGGCGAGCCCGGCGTCGGCAAGACCGCCGTCGTGGAGGGCCTGGCCCAGGCGATCGTCCGCGGCGACGTGCCGGAGACCATCAAAGACAAGCAGCTGTACACCCTGGACCTCGGGTCCCTCGTGGCCGGCTCTCGCTACCGCGGTGACTTCGAAGAGCGGCTGAAGAAGGTCCTCAAGGAGATCCGCACCCGCGGCGACATCATCTTGTTCATTGACGAGATCCACACCCTGGTGGGTGCCGGAGCCGCCGAAGGCGCCATTGATGCGGCCTCGATCCTGAAGCCCATGCTCGCCCGCGGCGAGCTGCAGACCATCGGTGCCACCACGCTTGATGAGTACCGCAAGCACATCGAGAAGGATGCCGCCCTGGAGCGCCGGTTCCAGCCGATCCAGGTCAAGGAGCCCTCCGTCGCCGACGCGATCGAGATCCTCAAGGGCCTGCGTGACCGCTACGAAGCGCACCACCGCGTCACCATCACCGACGGTGCCCTGGCCTCCGCTGCCAGCCTCTCCGAGCGCTACATCTCGGACCGCTTCCTGCCGGACAAGGCGATCGACCTGATCGACGAAGCCGGTGCCCGGCTGCGGATCCGGCGCATGACCGCCCCGCCGGAGCTGAAGGTCCTGGACGAGAAGATCTCGGCCATGAAGCTGGAGAAGGAATCCGCGATCGACGCGCAGGACTTCGAAGGTGCTGCGTCGCTGCGCGACAAGGAGCAGAAGCTCATTGCCGAGCGCGCCGAAAAGGAACGCCAGTGGAAGACCGGCGGCATGGACGATATTTCCGAGGTGGATGAGGATCTCATCGCCGAGGTGCTGGCGAACTCCACCGGCATCCCGGTCTTCAAGCTGACCGAGGAAGAGTCCTCCCGCCTGCTGAAGATGGAAGACGAACTGCACAAGCGTGTCGTCGGCCAGAACGAGGCCATCAAGGCCCTGTCCCAGGCGATCCGCCGCACGCGTGCTGGCCTGAAGGACCCGAAGCGTCCGGGCGGCTCGTTCATCTTCGCCGGCCCCACCGGCGTCGGCAAGACCGAACTCGCCAAGGCCCTCGCGGAGTTCCTGTTCGGCGAGGACGACGCGCTGATCACGCTGGACATGTCCGAGTACTCGGAGAAGCACACTGTCTCCCGGCTCTTCGGTGCCCCTCCGGGCTACGTTGGCTACGAGGAGGGCGGCCAGCTGACCGAGAAGGTCCGGCGTCGTCCGTTCTCTGTTGTCCTGTTCGACGAGGTGGAGAAGGCACACGCCGACCTGTTCAACTCGCTGCTGCAGATCCTGGAAGACGGCCGCCTGACCGACTCCCAGGGCCGCGTGGTGGACTTCAAGAACACCGTGATCATCATGACCACCAACCTCGGCACCCGGGACATCTCCAAGAGCGTCGCGACCGGCTTCCAGTCCGGCACGGACACGCAGACCGGCTACAACCGGATGCGCGCCCGGGTCACGGAGGAGCTCAAGCAGCACTTCCGCCCCGAGTTCCTGAACCGTGTCGACGACGTCGTCGTGTTCCCGCAGCTGACCCAGGACGAGATCATCGAGATCGTGGACCTGTTCGTCAACCGCCTGGAAAAGCGCCTCAAGGACAAGGACATGGGCATCGAGCTCACGCCCGCGGCCAAGGTGCTGCTTGCCACCCGCGGTTACGACCCCGCCATGGGTGCCCGGCCGCTGCGCCGGACCATCCAGCGCGAGATCGAGGACCAGCTCTCCGAGAAGATCCTCTTCGGCGAGCTGCACTCCGGCGACATCGTGGTGGTGGATGTGGAAGGCGAAGGCGACACTGCAAAGTTCACCTTCGCCGGCAACGCCAAGCCGCGCATCCCGGAAATCGCGCCGAGCGTCTAGGCGCCGCCCGGTAGGATGCCAACAAGAAAGCGCCGGCCGCTTCCCGTCAGGGAGGCGGCCGGCGCCTTTGTCGTGTGGGTGTGCCGGCGGGTTCAGGCGATAACCGTGATCCAGTCGCCGTCAACCGCCGCTGTCAGCCTGGCCAGGGGTTCCCTGGCGGGGCCGTTGAGCACGCTGCCGTCGGATCCCTTGAACGAGGAACCGTGGCACGGGCAGGTGAAGTCCGCGCCGGCCGGCGCCACCGGGCAGCCGGCGTGCGTGCAGGCGGCGTCATACGCCAGGACTGTCTTGTCGGCGGGCCGGAAAATCACCACAGGCTTGCCGTTGACGGTCCCGGTGGCCGTGGCACCCACCAATACATCCGTTAGTTTGCCGACCCTGACCGCGGTGCCGGCCGGGACGGAGGGTTCGGCAGCCGCCGTGGAGGCCGGGATCGGGGCAACGGAGCAGGCCGAGAGGCCCAGGGCGCCGCAACCCACGGCGCCGGCGCCGAGCAATAGGGAGCGTCGAGGCAGGAAATTTTCAGGGTTCATACACCCATCATGCCAACGGACCCTGATAGGCCGCTGCGACTCCGGTGCAGTCATTCCGCGTGGTTAGACGGCGTCGAGCAGTCACGCGCCGAAACTCCACATCTCAATTCGGGTAGGGGCCGGTTGTCGGCGTGCCCGTCGCGGACCTTGACGGCGATGGCACCGACGCTCACCGCATGGCGTGTTGCGCCGGACACCGTTTTTGGAAAAACAAGTAGTCGATACTCGTGTAGGAAAATTCGGCAGGATCATATGCTGGTGGATTATACCGTGCCGGCCCGGCCGGGGGGACTTGCCGAAGGGGGCAGATGGTGGAGCAGTTATGGGGGGACGGGTTTTTGTCCGGGCAGCGGGTGTTGGTCATCGCCCCGCATGCCGACGACGAGACCTACGGTTGTGCCGGGACGATCGCGAGGATCAAATCCCTAGGCGGTGACGCCTACGTGCTGCTGGGCTCCTTGGGCGGCATCCACCATTACGGTCCAGCCGGTCAAGGGGAGATGATGCACCGGGTCAGCGCGCAGACCCGGCTGAAGGAATTCGACACCGTGATGGAACTCTTGAAGGTCGATGACTGGGAAGTGATGTTCGCCCGGGAATCCATGCACATGGCCCTGGACACCGTGCCCCGCCGCGACCTCGTCAGAATGATTGAACGCGATGCCCGCCTTTCGGTGGAGAACATCCAGCCCACCATGCTGCTCATCCCCTCGATGAGCTACAACCAGGACCACGAAGCGCTCTTCCGAGCCTGCATGACGGCCGCGCGGCCCGGGCTGCGCACAGAGCGACATTTCATCCCCTTGGTGCTCGGCTATGACAACACCAGCCTGTTCTGGTCCCCGGACCACGAACGCTTCCACCCCAACCTGTATATCGACATCAGTGACTTCCTGAATCTGAAGCTCAAAGCATTGCGTACCCACGCCTCCCAGGTCAGGGGGCCCCTCTACCACGGAAGCCCTGAGGGTCTGGAACTGCAGAGCCGGCTGCGGGGCCGGGAGATCTCCGCCGAATCAGCCGAGGGTTTTGTCGTCCACCGGGCAGTGTTCTGATGGTGATGGTCTCGGTCCACCAGCCCAATTTCATGCCCTGGCAAAGACTCATGGCCAAAATTCTGGACAGCGACGTATACGTCGCCTATGACAGCGTCCAATTCACCAGGCAGGAATTCCACGCCCGACAGCTCTTCCGGACCCGGGGTGGCAAACCTGCATGGTTGACGCTGCCAGTCGTCAGCACCGGAACCCGGCAGATCCTGAACGCGGTCCGGCTCGTCCCCGAACCAGGATGGCGCCAAAGGCACCTGGACTTCCTCGAAAGTAATTACTCCCAGGCCCCGTACTTCGGAGAAGTCTTCCCCTTGGTCCAGTCGGTCTATGACCGCCGGCGTGAGATGCTCGTGGACCACAACCTGGACCTGCTCGAACAGTTCTGCCGGTATCTCGGCTCCGGAGTCAAGATCGTCCGGGCCAGCCACCTGCCGCACACCGGAACGCGGGAAGAGCGGCTGTTGGATCTCGTCCGCCACGCGGGCGGCGATGCGCACCTCACCAGTACCACGGCTACCCACGTCATCGACTGGACCGGCTTCGATCACGCCGGCATACCCGTCCATCTCCAGGCTTTCGATCACCCCGTCTACCCGCAGGGCCAACTGCCCTTCCTCCCAAACCTGGCCGCCGCCGACCTGCTCTTCCACACCGGCAGGGCCGCGGGCCGAATTCTCGACTCCTCCTCCCGCGCCGAGCCGCGGACCGCCGCAGCCCCAGCAACACTGGCAACCACCAGGCGCTGACCGTTTGGGGCCGGTGCTCATCAAGGCCGAGGCGGCCGGCGTGCCGTGGAGGAACAGGCCTTGATCTGAAAGCAGTGTTTCACTCTGAGTGAACGGGGTGTGATCCGGCCCACGGGGGGTGTTGAATCGAGGGCATGGCTTCCACCGACACGCAGACCCTGGGCGAACACCCCGACACCCCGTTCCACGATCTGGACCACTACCTCGCAATCCCGCGGGTAAGCGGCCTGGCGCTGAGCCCCGACGGCACAAGGCTGGTCACCACCGTGGCCACGCTGAACGACAAGGGCACCGAATACCGCACCGCGCTGTGGGAACTGGACCCCGAAGGGAACAAGCAGGCCCGGCGGATCACCCGCAGCGCCAAGGGTGAGGCGGGGGCCGTGTTCGCGGCGGACGGCAACCTCTACTTCACCTCGGCGCGGCCGGACCCCGAAAGTCCGGACGCCGATCCGGTCAACGCGCTCTGGGTTCTTCCGCCCGACGGCGGTGAGGCCAGTGTGGTGCTCTCCCGCGCCGGCGGTGTCAGCGGCCTCCTGGCCGCGAAGGACGCCGGCGCCCTGTTCGTCGCGGCTTCCGTGCTTGCCGGCTCCACAGACGAGGACAACGACGAGGAGCGCCGCAAGACCCGCCAGGACAACAAGGTGGCCGCGATCCTGCACACCGGCTACCCGGTACGCTATTGGGACGCGGACCTGGGCCCCGCGCAGCCGCGACTGTTCGCCGTCGACCCCGGCGCGGAGCCGGAACCAGGAAAGCCGGGCACCGTCGACGCCGTCCCTGAAGTCAAGCTGCGCAACCTGACCCCCGACGCCGGCAACGGGCTCCGCGAGGCCGACACCGTCGTCAGCCCGGACGGGAAGACCCTTTACAGCAGCTTCACCCGGCCGCTGGCGAATGCCGACTCCCGCACCGTGCTGGTGGCGGTCGACGTGGCCACCGGCACCCGCCGGGTCCTGCTGGACACCGAGGGCATGAGCTATTTCCCCGGCCCGGTCAGCCCCGACGGCCGGACCCTGGTGGTGCTTAGCGAGTCCGACACGACCCCCGGGCAGGCACCCCGGATCGGCCTGCATCTGCTGGCCGTCCCGGCCGACGGAGACGCTGCGCTGAGGCCGCTCGCGCCGGGCTGGGACCGCTGGCCGAGGCCCGCCGCCTGGCTGCCGGACGGATCGGCCCTACTCGTGACGGCGGACGAGGACGGAGCGTCGCCGGTGTTCCGGGTTGGTGTGCCCGGTACTGCCGGTGCGGACGCCGGCCCGGTCCGGCTCACGGCCGACTCCGCCGCCTATACCGACGTCGCCGTCGCCCCGGACGGCCGCAGCGCCTACGCGCTCCGCAGCTCCTACGAGTTCCCGGCGGAGGCGGTGCGGATTGACCTGTCCGGCGGCGGCGTCACCCGGCTGCAGGCTCCTGCCGGGCGCCCCGCCTACCGCGGCGTGCTCGAGCGGGTGGAGACGACGTCGGCCGCCGGCGACCGGGTCCCCGGCTACCTGGCGTTGCCGGAAGGCGCCTCGGCCGGCAACCCCGCGCCGCTGCTGCTCTGGATCCACGGCGGCCCGCTGGGCTCCTGGAATGCCTGGACCTGGCGCTGGAACCCTTGGCTTCTCGTGGCCAGGGGCTACGCCGTGCTGCTGCCGGACCCTGCCCTGTCCACCGGTTACGGCCAGGACCACATCCAGCGCGGCTGGGGCGAATGGGGCAACGCCCCTTTCCTGGACCTGATGGCGATCACTGATGCCGTTGTCCGCCGGCCGGACATCGACGAGACGCGCACGGCCGCAATGGGCGGTTCCTTCGGTGGCTACATGGCCAACTGGGTGGCTGGGCACACGGACCGGTTCAACGCGATCGTCACGCATGCGAGCCTCTGGGCACTGGACCAGTTCGGCCCGACCACGGACTCCGCGCAGTACTGGCTTAAGGAAATGACGGCCGAGATGGCCGCGGAGAACTCCCCGCACCTGCACGTGGAAAACATCCGCACGCCCATGCTGGTCATCCACGGCGACAAGGACTACCGCGTGCCGATCGGCGAGGGGCTGCGGCTCTGGTACGAGCTGCTCTCCAAGTCGCAGCTGGCCGCCGACGAGAAGGGCGAGACCGAACACCGCTTCCTCTACTTCCCGGACGAGAACCACTGGATTCTCCAGCCCCAGCACGCCAAGGTCTGGTACGGGGTGGTCGAGCACTTCCTCGCCAGGAACCTGCTGGACAAGGACATTCCCGTCCCGGACGAGCTCGGCCTCTGATCCCGCCGGGATGCCGCGCCGTAGGATTGGGCTGTGACTGAGACGATCCGCATCCGCCCTGCCCGCACCGGCGACGTCGCCACCGTGAAGACCCTGGTTGCACCCCTGGCCGGGCAACGGATCCTTATGGCCAAAGAGACCGTGGCGTACTACGAGAGCCTCCAGGAGTTCCGGATCGCCGAGACGGGCGACGGCGAGGTGGTCGGCTGCGGGGCGCTGCACGTGATGTGGGAGGACCTGGCCGAGGTGCGCACGCTGGCCACTGCGGATGCGTGGCGCGGCAAGGGCGTGGGGCACCTGCTGGTAGAGCGGCTGCTGGAAGATGCGACGGCGCTGGGCGTCTCCCGCGTGTTCTGCCTGACCTTCGAGGTGGACTTCTTCCGGAAGCACGGCTTCGTGGTGATGGCCGACCAGACGGCCGTGGACCCGGTGGTGTACTCAGAGCTCCTGCGCTCGCACGATGAAGGCGTTGCGGAATTCCTGGACTTGGCGCGGGTCAAGCCCAACACCCTGGGCAACACCCGGATGATCCGGGCGCTGTAGTCCGGGGCCTACCCTTGGCTGGGCCCCGGTAGTAGGGTCTAAGCAAGCAGCCAGGACACCATCCAGGGAGCACAGCCATGAAGAAACTCATTAACGATCCCAGAGCCGTGGTCGACGAGTCAGTGGAGGGGTTCGGGCTGGCGCATGCCGACCTGGTGACCGTCCACCCGGACCCCAAATTCATCGTCCGCAAGGACGCTCCGGCGGCGGGCAAGGTGGGCCTCGTCTCCGGCGGCGGCAGCGGTCACGAGCCCCTGCACGGCGGCTACGTGGGGATGGGCATGCTCGACGCCGCCGTGCCCGGCGCGGTGTTTACCTCGCCCACCCCGGACCAGATCCTGCCGGCGACGCTCGCGGTGAACTCCGGGGCCGGCGTCGTGCATATCGTGAAGAACTACACCGGCGACGTGCTGAACTTCGAGACCGCCGCCGAGCTGGCGCAGGCCGAGGGGGTGGAGGTCCGCACGGTGCTCGTCAACGACGACGTCGCCGTCCAGGACTCGCTCTACACGGCCGGGCGCCGCGGCGTGGGCGGAACTGTCCTAGTGGAGAAAATAGCGGGCGCGGCGGCCGAGCGCGGGGACAGCCTCGACGCCGTCGCCGCCATCGGTGACCGGGTCAACCACAACGTCCGCACCATGGGCGTGGCCCTGACCGCTTGCACCGTCCCGCACGCCGGCGTGCCCAGCTTTGAACTCGAGGACAACGAGATCGAGATCGGCATTGGCATCCATGGCGAACCGGGACGGCACCGGATCCCGATGGAGAACGCCGACGGCATCACGGACCGCCTGCTGGACCCCGTCGTCAGCGACCTCGGCCTCGCCTCCGGGGACAAGGTCCTGCTGTTCGTCAACGGCATGGGCGGCACGCCGCAGAGCGAGCTGTACATCGTCTACCGCCGGGCCGCGCAGCGGCTCGCGGACCAGGGCGTCACCGTGGCGCGCTCGCTGGTGGGCAACTACATCACCGCCCTCGAGATGCAGGGCTGTTCCATCACCGTCCTGCGACTCGACGATGAAATGACAGGGCTCTGGGACGCACCCGTCCACACGCCGGCCCTTCGCTGGGGCGTCTGAACGTGGGGCTGGACGTCCACTGGGCGGTACGGTGGCTGACACTGTCCGCGGAGGCCATGGCCGAGCACCGGGTGGAGCTCATCGACCTGGACCGGCCGATCGGGGACTCAGACCACGGCGAAAACATGGACCGCGGCTTCAGGGCCGTGATGGACAAGCTCACCGAAACCCCGCCGGAAACGGCCGGCGCTGCGCTTAAGCTCACCGCCATGACCTTGATGTCGAAGGTGGGCGGCGCCGCCGGGCCGCTGTACGGAACGGCGTTCCTGCGGGCCGGCACGGCGCTCGGGGATATCACCGACATCGATGCGGCCACGCTGGCCGCCGCCCTGCAGGCAGCCCGCGACGGCATCGTGGCCCGCGGCAAGGCCGAATCCGGTGACAAAACGATGGTGGATGCCTGGACCCCTGCGGTTGATGCGTCCGCCGCCGCCGCGGATGGCGACGGCGATGTCCACGAGGTCCTGGCCGCCGCTGCCGAGGCGGCCGAGGCGGGGGCCGTGTCCACCGACCCGATGCTCGCCCGCAAGGGCCGCGCCAGCTACCTGGGGGAGCGGAGCATCGGCCACCGGGACCCGGGAGCGGCATCCAGCGCGCTGATCCTGCGCGCAGCCGCCGCAGCCGCCGAATGACGGTCGGACTCGTCGTCGTCTCGCACAGCGAAAAGATCGCCGACGGCGCCGTCGAACTCGCCGCGCAAATGGCGCCCGACGTCGTGATCGTGGCCGCCGGCGGCACCGACGACGGCAGGATCGGAACCAGCCTGGAGAAGGTGATGGCCGCGCTGGAACGAGCCGCGGGGGGAAACGGCGTCGTGGTGCTGACCGATCTTGGCTCCGCCGTGATGACAGCGGAATCCGCGGTGGAATTCGCCGCGGATCCGGAGTCCATCCGGCTGGCGGACGCCCCCCTGATCGAAGGCCTCGTCGCGGCCGCCGTCGCCGCGCAGGCCGGGGCCGACGCCGTTACCGTGAAGGAGGCCGCCGAAGCCGTCTACCGGCCACCGGCCCAGCAGCCGGGGCCCGGGCACGGACACGGACACCTGCAACCGCCGGATGCCCAGGGCGACTTTGAACTCGTCAACCAGGCCGGGCTGCACGCCCGGCCGGCCGCGAAAATTGCCGGCGGCCTGGCCGGAATGGACGCCGACGTCAGAATCAACGGGGTCGACGGGGCATCCATGACGGAGCTTATGATGCTTGGTGCCGGCAAGGGAACCGTGCTGCACGTCGAGGCCAGCGGGCCGGACGCGGGCCAGGCGCTGGACTACCTGGGCGGCTTGATCAAGACCGGTTTCGGGGAGCCCTAAGCCCGGGAGAAGCTAAGCCCGGGGGAAGCTCAGCCCGGCAGCCGCAGCCCGGCCGGGAGCAGTTCGGCCAGGCCGTCGCTGAGCAGCCCGGCGACGGCTCGTTCCAGCTGCTCAGGCGCCGAGTTCAACCGGTGCAGCGCCGCCAGCGGGACGCCGATCCCCGCGGCCTCGAAGCCCAGGTCCGCTGGCGCGTGCTCCAAAAGTTCGCGGGCCACCGGCGAGTCGGCCACCCGCAGCACAGCCATCACGGCGCCGCGCACCTGCCGGTCCGTCCCGTGCCAGGCCTGCCCTTTGGGCGTGTAGGTGGGCGGCGGTTCACCTGCGGCGAGCCAGGCGCAGGCCCCTCGGACGGGACAGTCGCCGCACTTGGGGGTCCGGGCGGTGCAGACGAGCGCTCCCAACTCCATCACAGCGGCGTTCCAACGCACGGAGGCGGCGGCGTCGTCGGGCAGCAGTTGCGCCGCCAGCCGCATCTCGCCGGCCGTCAGGGCAGGCGCCGGCAGCGCGGCCCCGGTGAAGAGCCGGGCGTGGACCCGGCGGATGTTGGTGTCCACCACCGTCTCCCTGCGGCCGAAAGCAAAGGCGGCGACGGCGGCCGCCGTGTAGCTGCCGACGCCGGGAAGCTCGAGCAGGTCGGGGTAGCTGCCGGGGACCTGGCCACCGTGGTTGTGGACGATCGCGACGGCGGCCGCGTGCAGCCGGAGTGCACGGCGCGGATAGCCCAGCCTGCCCCAGGACCGGACCGCCTCGCCGGCTGGTTCCCTGGCCAGGGCGGCCGGGCCGGGCCAGCGCCGCAGCCATTCCTCCCACACCGGCAGCACCCGGACCACGGGCGTCTGCTGCAGCATGATTTCGCTGACCAGCACGCCCCAGGCAGAGCAGCCGGCAGCGCGCCACGGTAGGTCCCGGGCGGCCTCATCGAACCAGGTATCCAGGGCAGCGTGCAGTTCGGCGGGCGGGACGGCCGCAACGGCCGGGCGGGCGGGGGAATCGGCTAGGGCTTTGATCGAATCAGCCTAATAGAGATCAGGAGCATACTCCGGCCAGCGGCGTGGTGGCCCCGCATAACCCGCGGCATTCTCTAGCCTAGAAGGATGGTCAGGCAAGGCAGCTCAGGAACGCACGGTGCGGGACCGCGGCCGTCCGCCAAGGCAAAGACCAGCGGAAGCGCGGCCCGGAAACCCGTCAGTCCGGTCTACCGCCGCCGCCGGCTCTTCGCCGGGGCCATCCTGCTGCTGGTACTCGCCCTCGCCGTGGGCGGGTTCGCGGCAATCTCCGGCTCCATCAACGGCGCCCCCCCGGCGGCCACCGACGGCGAGTCCCCCCAGCAGGAACTACCGGGCAGCACCTCTGCCCCCAGCCAGTCCGCCGGCCCGACGGCGTCAGCAACTGTCTCGCCGAGCCCGAGCACGGGCTGCGACGAGAAGCTCTTGACGGTCTCGGCGGCCACGGACAAGGCCGCCTACAGCCCGGGGGAGAATCCGTTGCTGACGCTGAAGGTCACCAACGGCAACCGGGTGCCGTGCGAAGTCAACATCGGAACGTCGCAGATGGAGTACCTGGTCACGAGCGGAACTGACCGGATCTTCTCGTCCAAGGACTGCCAGGCGGACAATACCGACCTTGTAAAAACCATCGCGCCGGGACAGAGTGAAAGCGCGAATTTCCCGTGGGATCGTAAGCGCTCGGTGCAGGGATGCGCCGCGGTCGCGGCCAAACCTGCCGTAGGAACCTATGTCGTTACCGCCCGGCTCGGCAGCAAGACCAGCGCCAAGGCCGTGTTCCAGCTCGGCTGATCCCGTCGGCTGCTCCACAGGTGCCCTTTAGAGGGCCGAAAAGGGCGGTTTCGGAGCAATCGCCGGCGGTGCAGCGGGGCTTAGAGGAACCGGTCCAGCAGGCTCGCCTCGGCCATCCGGCTCAGGCCTTCGCGGACGGTACGGGCGCGCTGGTCACCGATCCCGTCCACGGTCATCAGGTCATCAATGGTGGCCGCCATCAGGAACTGCAGCCCGCCAAAGTGGTCCACCAGGCGGTCGGCAACGGCCTTGGGCACCGCCTTGAGACCGGAGAGCAGGCGGTAGCCGCGGGGCTGCACGACGGCGTCGAGGTTCGCCTCGCCGCCGGCGAAGCCGACGATCCCTGCGATCTTGCCCAGGTCGATGAGTTCGGTCGGCCCCAGGTTCACGAGGGCCTTGACGGCTTTGTCGATGTCCTCGGCCGAGGCGCCTGCTCCGGAGTAGTCACGGATGATCACGTCGCTGCCCGGTCCGCGGCCCACCGTCAGTTCATCCAGCTGGAGCGAGAGCAGGCGGCCGTCCTCGCCCAGTTCCAGCACGTACTGGGAGATCTCCTCCGAGATGCGCCGCACCATCTCCTGGCGCTGCAGGGTCACTGCCACATCCCGGACGGTCACCATGGCCTCGATCTCCAAGGCGGACAGCGAACTGGTCACCTGGTCCAGACGCGACCGGTAGCGTTCCAGGGTGGCCAGCGCCTGGTTGGCGCGGGCCAGGACCTTCTCGGAGCCTTCCAGGACGTGGCGCAGCCCGTTCACGTAGAGCGCGATGATCTGCATCGACTGGCTCACGGAAATGACCGGGACGCCGGTCTGGATGGCCACCCGTTCCGCTGTCCGGTGCCGGGTGCCCGTCTCCTGGGTGTCAATGCTGGAATCGGGCACCAGCTGCACGCCGGCGCGCAGGATGTTGCTCGCATCCTTGTCGCAGACAATCGCACCGTCCATCTTGGCCAGTTCCCGCAAGCGGGTGGGGGAGAAATCGATCCCGATTTCGAAACCGCCCGAACAGATGGATTCGATGGTCCGGTCGATGCCCAGCACGATCAGGGCGCCGGTACGTCCGCGGAGGATGCGCTCCAGCCCGTCCCGCAGGGGCGTCCCCGGTGCCACCCTGGCCAGAGTCGCCTTGAGTGCATCTTCGGGACTCCGAGCCATGCAATTTCCCTTCAAAGGTGCAGGCCGCTGCCCGCAAGTACGCCGGTTTCGTCGTTCGCCGGCAAGAACAAAAGTGCCCGGTTTCCCGTAAGCACCATCATAGGGGCACCGGCGGACGGTTTCCGCACGATCAAGGGCCAAAGTGGCCCATTCCGGGCCGCCGGCAGGCACCTCGCAAACTGACACCCCCGACCTCACTCAAACGGCACTTTGCAGCGCCGCAACGGCGACTACCCAGCCGCGCCGCCGCCTGCGATAAACTTGAAGCCTTGGGTGTATCGCGGGCTCTCCGCCCCGTGACCCGTTCACAGCCGCAGCGAAAGTAGCACCGTGTCTCAAGAAGTCCACAGCCCCGCCCGAGTCCACAAGATTCACCAGCAGGCAGCCCGGCGCCGGACCTTCGCAGTCATCTCCCACCCCGACGCCGGCAAGTCCACCCTCACCGAGGCGCTCGCCCTGCACGCCAAGGTGATCGGCACCGCCGGCGCGTCCAGCGGCAAGGCCAACCGCAAGGAGACCGTCTCAGACTGGATGCAGATGGAAAAGGACCGCGGCATCTCCATCAGTTCCGCGGCACTGCAGTTTTCCTACCGGGACACCGTCATCAACCTGCTGGACACCCCCGGCCACGCGGACTTCTCCGAGGACACCTACCGCGTGCTGGCCGCCGTCGACTGTGCCGTGATGCTGGTGGACGCCGCCAAGGGCCTGGAAACCCAGACCATGAAGCTCTTCGAGGTCTGCAAGCAGCGGAATCTGCCCATTATCACCGTGATCAACAAGTGGGACCGGCCCGGTCTGGACGCCCTGGCCCTGATGGATGAGATCACCGAACGCACCGGCCTGCAGCCCATGCCGCTGACCTGGGCGGTGGGTATCTCCGGCGACTTCCGCGGTGTCTGGGACCTGCGCAATGACCGGTTTGCGCAGTTCAAGCGCAACAACGCGGGCGCCAACATCGCCCTTACCGAGTACTTCACACCGGAGCAGGCCGCCGCGAGCCAGGGCGTGGACTGGGCCAACGCCGTGGACGAGGCCGGACTCGTGATCGAATCCAACCTCGCATTCGACGTCGAGGCCTTCCATGCCGGCAAGGCGACACCGATCCTGTTCAGCTCGGCGGCGCTGAACTTCGGCGTCAAGGAAATCCTCGACGCCCTGGTCGACTTCGCCCCGCCGGCAGCGCCCCGGCCCGACGTCGACGGCGACCCGCGCCCCGTCGATGCGCCGTTCTCCGGCTTCGTCTTCAAGGTCCAGGCCGGCATGAACAAGGCCCACCGGGACCATGTGGCGTTCATCCGGGTCTGCTCCGGCATGTTCGAGCGCGGCATGGTGGTCACCCAGGGCCGGACCGGGAAGTCCTTCGCCACCAAGTACGCCCAGCAGGTGTTCGGCCGTGAACGCGAGGTGATCGACGAGGCCTTCCCGGGCGACGTTGTGGGCCTCGTGAACGCCTCCTCGCTCCGCGTCGGGGACAGCCTGTTCCTGGAGCGGCCGGTGGAGTTCCCTGCCATCCCGTTGTTCGCCCCGGAACACTTCCAGGTGGCCCGTTCCAAGGACCCCAGCCGGTTCAAGCAGTTCCGCCGCGGCATCGAGCAGCTCGAACATGAGGGTGTCATCCAGGTGCTCCGCTCCGACATCCGCGGCGACCAGGCCCCCGTGCTGGCCGCCGTGGGCCCGATGCAGTTCGAGGTGGTCGAGGACCGGATGTCCCACGATTTTAGTGCCCCGATGCGGCTTGAGCGGCTGCCCTACTCGCTGGCGCGGATTACGACGTCGGACGCCATGCCCGTACTGGCCAACGTGACCGGCGCCGAGGTGCTGCTGCGCTCCGATGGCGAGTATCTGGCCTTGTTCAACGATGTCTGGGCCCTGCGCCGGATCGAGAAGAACCACCCCGACCTGACGCTGGTGCCGATCGGCACGCACAACCCGGCAAAATAGCCGCCTGGCTCCGGCCGCAGCCCGATCCGGACCCGCTGCCAGGGCGCCCGCCGGGGGGAGCCGAATTTTCCCGCCGCGGGATCTTGCTGAATCCGCATTCCGCGGTATCATAAGTAACCTTGTCACTTTTGCGGGCGCCGGCAGATTGGGCCGGCTTTAGCTTTGATCTGCCCGTTCCGTCTGCGGGCCCTTATTGAGGGAACACACAAACTCGTTGACGATAACTATGGAATCCGGCCTGCTGCTCAGCGGACGGTACCGGATCGAATCCCTCATTGGCAGGGGAAGCCAATCAACCGTATACCGCGCATTTGACGAATTATTGCAGCGCGACGTTGCGGTCAAACTCTTCCGCAACGACGCGGACGATCTCGAACGCACCCGCCGGCAAAGCCAGGAAGTGCGGATCCTCGCCGGGATGAGCCACCATGCCCTGGTGACGCTGTTCGACGCCGGGGCTGACCTGAGCAATCCGGACTCCAGGCTGACCTACCTCGTGATGGAACTGGTCCGCGGACAAGACCTGCGCCACCGGTCCATCCGGGGGCCGCTCTCCGCAGCGCACATGGCCCACATCGGCTACGACCTCGCGGACGGGCTGTCCTACATCCACCACCACGGGATCGTGCACCGGGACATCAAACCGGCGAACATCCTGCTGGTGGACTACAGCAACGACGACCGCCGCCCCCGGGCTAAACTGACCGATTTCGGCGTGGCGGCCATCATGGGTCAGAACCGCGCGGACGACGACGGCGGCACCTCCGGGACGCCGGCCTACCTGAGCCCCGAGCAGGCCGGCGGCGAACCCGCCGGGCCGGCCAGCGACATCTACTCGCTCGGACTCGTCCTGCTCGAGGGACTGACCGGAAAGATGGCTTATCCGGGTGCGCCGATCCAGTCCGCCGTTGCGCGGCTGCTGCATGACCCCCAGATTCCGGAGGAGCTCGCCCCCATGTGGGCGGCATTGCTGTCCTCCATGCTGTCGCGCGACCCGGCCGCCAGGCCGCCCGCCCGTGAGGTATCCCTGGCCCTACGCCAGGAAGTGATCAACAGCGCGGCCCGCCACCGGCTGGACCGGACGGCGGAGGCGACTGACGAGGACGGCCGGATGCGCGCCGTCGAACGCTACCGGATCCTCGACACGCCCGAGGACGGCGCCTTCGACCGGATCGCGGCGCTCGCAGCCCGGGTTTTTTCGGTGCCGGTGGCAATCGTCAGCGTCGTGGACCATGACCGGATCTGGTTTAAGGCCCACCACGGCACCGAGGTCACCGAGATCGGCCGGGACCCGGGGCTCTGCGCCTCGGCGATCCTGCAGGACGGGCCCTGGATTATCGAGGATGCCGGGACCGACCCGCGGACACTTTCCAACCCGCTGGTGGCCGGGGACTTCGGGCTGCAATTCTATGCGGGGGTTCCGCTGCGCACACCGGACGGCTTTAATCTGGGCACGTTCTGCATCCTGGATCGGGAGCCGCGGGTATTCACCGCGGAGGACACCCGGACGCTCGAGGACCTCGCCGGGATTGTCATGAACGATCTTGAGATGCGGTTGCAAAGCCGCGAGGCGATCGTCGGCTAACGCCTGCCGGCGTGCAGTGCGAGTTCCAGCTCAAACCGCGCCACCGGGTCCTCGAGCGCGTCCCCGAATAATTCCCGCAGCTGGGCCGCCCGGTAGCCCACGGTCTGCGGATGGATGCCCAGTTCAGCGGCCACCGGCCCGCGCTGGCCCCAATGGCGCAGCCAGGAAAGCAGGGTTTCGGCGAGCCGCTCGCGCTGCGCCGGGCGGAGCCCTTCCAGCGGCGCGAGCCGGCGGTTAGCCAGCTCGGTGATAGCGGAGGGCTCGGCGCCGAGGATCACTGCCGCCAGATGTTCGTCCGCCCAGATCGGCGGGTCCCCCGGGCCGTCCCGGAGCGGCAGGACCGACGCCGCCAGAACGGCCAGGCGCAGGGATTCGGGAACCTTTTTCCAGCCGCCGGCCGGGCCCACTGACGCGCCGCGGCCCCGCAACACCTTCTCCAGGTCCGTCCGTGCGGACTTGGCCTTGTGCGCCGGGACCAGCGCCACCGCGTCGGTCTCGCGTTCGATCAGCAGGGTTCCCGGGCCCAGCCGCAACCGCAGCCCGGCGGCCCGGTCCACCGGCAGTGTGACCACCGACATGCGCTGCGGCAGCGACCAGTCAGCCATGGCCGCGCTCTGGCGCAGCGCCGCCTCGTCCGCCTGACCCAGCAGCAGCAGATCCAGCAGTTCGGTGCGGCGCCGGTCCACGGCTCCGGCGCGTTCGGACTGCTCAAAGGCATAGGCCTCGGCGCTGACCGCGGACAGCTCGTCGATGTACGCAAGAATCGATTCGCCCAGGTTCACCACCACGTTCTGGCCGAGCTGGTGCTCCACCGAGACCTTGGACATCTCGCGGAACGTGACGCGGGCGCCCATCCGGTAGGCACTTAGCAGCGCGTCCATGCTCCGCCCCTGCCGGAACTCTCCGCTGCCCAGTCCTGCCACGAGCTGCCGGCTCTCCACGGAAAGCGCCGGAAGCGTGGTGCCGGGAAGCTGCAGGAATCGGTCCAGTGCCGCCGCCACACCGCGCCGGAGGCCCCGCCCGAAGCGGCCCTCAATGGGCCGGGCATAGGCGGGAACCAGCTGCGGCACCGCCGCGATGATGGCTTCCACGATGCCGGGCATCGTGGGTCGCAGCATGTCGGACACTTCTTTCGGCAGCGCCAGCCACGGCGGGTCGTAGGCGGGGGAGCCGGTGTTGGCGGCGGGGGAAGCGTCCATGACGGGAATCCAAAAGGTTGTTGTGCAGAGATAGTTTCTTAGAGTCGATCGTATGCCTTGGGTGAAGAAGTATGGCTTCCGCTGACATACACTGGATACATGATCCGGCTCCGTAAGCTGGCGCGCGCCGCATCTCTACTGACCACTCCGCTAGCTCCAGAAGACATTCTGTCGCTATTCAACCCCGTGTTTTCCGCCCGCCAGTTGCGCGGCGTGGTCACCCGGGTGGTCCCGGAGACGGCCGATTCCGCCACCATCTTCTTCCGTCCCGGCCGCGGCTGGCAAGCACACCTTGCCGGCCAGTGGGCCCGTATCGGCGTCGAGCTCGACGGTGTCCGGCACTGGCGGTCATACTCGCTCAGCGCCCCCGCCGGCAAGGATCCGGCCATCACTGTCAGTGACATGGGTGCCGTCTCCGGCACTCTCGTGCGTAACACCAAGCCCGGCGACGTGCTCTTCCTGGCACCCCCGCAAGGCGACTTTGTCCTGCCCGAACACCCGCGGCCCCTGCTGATGCTCACTGCCGGCAGCGGAATCACCCCGGTGATGTCGATGATCCGGACGCTCGTCCCGCACCGCCCGGATTCCGACGTCGTCCTCATCCACACCGCCCGGACGCCGGCGGACGCCATTTTCCGCGAGGAACTGGCCGAACTGGCGGATCAGTTTCCCAACTTCCGCGTCATTCACTGGTTTACCGGCGAACGCGGGCGGCTGGACTTCAGCTCCGTTGCCGGGCTGGAACAGCTTTGCCCGGACTGGCGCCAGCGCGCCGCATACGCCTGCGGCCCCGAAAGCTTCCTGGACGACGCTGAAGCGCTCTGGGAAGCGGAATCCGAGACTGCAGAGCCCGCCTCGGAAGCCACCCTGACCATTGAACGCTTCAGCACCAAGCTGGCCGGCGGCGAAGGGCACGACGGCGGTCTGGTCACGTTTGAGGCGTCGGACCGCGAAGTTGAAGCCGACGGGGACACCCCACTGCTCGACGTCGGCGAGGACGCCGGCATCCTGATGCCCAGCGGGTGCCGCATGGGTATCTGCCACAGCTGCCTTATCCCCCTCCGGGCCGGCCAGGTCCGTGACCTGCGAACTGACGAAGTCCATGGCGAGCCCGGCCAACTAATCCAGACGTGCGTTTCGGCAGCCGCCGGACCCGTTAACCTCGACCTCTGAGGAGTACCCGCATGACGATTGTTTCCGACAAGCCTGACCTTTCCGAGGAAGCCTCGAAGGGCAAAGCGCGCGCTGCCGTTAAGGCGCGGCCCGGTGCCCTCGCCGAGACCGGCAGCCCTACCCTTCGGCCGCCCGCAGCCGCGCACCTGTCCGACGAGCAGGTGGCCGAGCTGGGCCGCGAACTCGACGCCATCAAAGACGACATCCTCGCCAAACGCGGAGCCTCCGACGCCGCCTACATCCGCCGCATGATCAAGATTCAGCGCGGCCTGGAGATCTCCGGCCGGGCGACACTGCTGGTCAGCAAGAACAAGGCCGCCTGGGTGGCCGGCACCACCATGCTGAGCCTCGCGAAGATCCTGGAAAACATGGAGCTTGGGCACAATATCCTGCACGGCCAGTGGGACTGGATGCGCGATCCCGACATCCACTCCACCACCTGGGAATGGGACTTCGTAACCCCCGCGCGTTCCTGGCAGCACACCCACAACGACCTGCACCACCGCTGGACTAACGTTGTCGGCAAGGACAATGACATCGGGTACAACCTGCTCCGCATGGACCCACAGCAGGAATGGAAGCCCTTCAACCTGGGCAACCCGCTCTACAACGCGCTGCTGGCCCCGGTCTTCGAGTGGGGCATCGCGGTGTACGACCTGGAACTCGTGGACTACAAAGAGGGCAAGAAGTCAAAGGAAGCCCTCACCAAGGACCTCAAGGCCCTTGGCCGCAAGGCCCTCAAACAGTTCACCAAGGACTACGCCGCCACCCCCGCCGTCGCCATGCTCACCGGCTCCGGCAAGCAGGCCCTGTACGGAACGCTGACCGCCAACGCGGTCCGCAACGTCTGGGCCCACGCGGTGATCTTCTGCGGCCACTTCCCGGACGGAACGGATACCTTCACCGAGGAAATGGTCGACGGTGAGACCCGGGGCGACTGGTACGTGCGCCAGATGATCGGTTCGGCCAACATCTCCGGGTCCCCGTTCATGCACCTCATGACCGGGAACCTCTCGCACCAGATCGAGCACCACCTGTTCCCCGACCTGCCGTCCAACCGCTACGCGGAGGTGGCGCCCAAGGTGCAGGATATCTGCCGGCGGTACGGTCTGCCGTACACCACCGGCCCGATCTGGAAGCAGGTCGGCTCGACCTGGGCAAAGATCTTCAAGCTGGCCCTGCCGCCGAAGAAGGCCTAAACAGCCGCGCCCGCCAGCCGGGTTTTGAAGAGTGACGGAAGGGCGCCTGCCAATACGGCAGGCGCCTTCCTGCGTCAGGTGGCCGACTCCTCAGCTGATGAGCAGGCTGAGGGCCTCCGTCAGGTGCCCGACTTCCCGGACCGAGAAGCCGCCCGGAACCGGGCCGGGACCGTTGGGGCTGGCCGGCACCACGGCGTGCGTGAACCCCAGCCGGTGGGCCTCCTGGATGCGCTGGTTGATCCCGGGCACCGGCCGGACCTCACCGGCCAGGCCCACCTCGCCGAAGGCGATGAGGCGCTGCGGCAGCGGTTTCTTGGCCTTGGCAGAGGCCACTGCCAGCGCCACGGCCAGGTCGGTGGCCGGCTCGCTGAGCTTCACGCCGCCCACTGTCGCCACGTAGGAGTCGTCCTTGTGCAGCAGGCAGCCGGCGCGCTGCTGCAGCACCGCGAGCAGCATTGCCACCCGGGAGCTGTCCAGCCCGCTGGTGGCCCGGCGCGGCTGGGCGTTGGCGCTTTCGGCCAGCAGGGACTGGACCTCGGCCAGCAGCGGGCGGCGGCCCTCCAGCGTCACCGTAATGCAGGTGCCGGACACCGGATCCTTGGTTCGCGAGACGAAGAGGCCGCTGGGGTCGGCCAGGCCCACGATGCCGTCCTCGTTCAGATCGAAGCAGCCGACGTCGTCGGTGGGCCCGTAGCGGTTCTTGACGGCCCGCAGCAGCCGCAACCGGGAGTGGCGTTCACCCTCGAACTGGCAGACCACGTCCACCAGGTGCTCGAGCAGCCGGGGACCGGCGATGGAGCCGTCCTTGGTTACGTGCCCCACCAGCAGGGTGGTCATGTTGCGGCGCTTGGCCGCGGCGATCAGGGAGGCCGCGACCTCGCGGACCTGGGAGACACCGCCGGCGCTGCCTTCGACGTCGGCGCTGCTCAGCGTCTGGACGGAGTCCACAATGAGCAGCCGCGGCTCGAGTTTTTCCACCTGCCCCAGCGCCTGGCCGAGGTCCGTTTCGGCGGACAGGTACAACGATTCGGCGACGGCGTCGATGCGGTCCGCGCGCAACTTCACCTGGGCGGCGGATTCCTCGCCGGTGACGTAGAGGACGTCCTGGGTGGTCCGGGCAAACTTGGCGGCGACGTCCAGCAGCAGCGTGGACTTGCCCACGCCGGGCTCGCCGGCCAGCAGGATTACCGCGCCGGGGACCAGCCCGCCGCCCAGCACGCGGTCCAGTTCGTCCACCCCGGTCGGGAGGAACGCGGCCGTGGTCGCGTCGACGTCGGCGATCCGGCGGGCCGGCTCCAGGACCGTGGCCGCCGCCGTCGTCCGCGCCACGGCGGCGCCGGTCTCTTCGACGGTGCCCCACGCCTGGCATTCGCCGCACCGGCCCACCCACTTGACAGCGGTCCAGCCGCATTCCGCGCATTTATAGCCCGGCGCGTTGGCGGCGCGGGAAGTCTTTGTTGCCATTGCTCCACCCTAGTCGGGGGTACCGACGTTCCGGCCGGCGGGCCCACGCGCCGACGCTGGCCGGTCGCCCGCTAAAGAGTGGGCAGCACGTCCCGTGCCTCGTCCGGATCCATGCCGGTGGCCTCGAGGAGGTCCACCATGAGCGGCCGGAAGAGCATCACCACGGTTTCACCCTCGAGCCGCTGCACGTCCAGCAGTCGCGGGTGCAACCGGGCCGCCGTCCCGCTCAGCTCCACCTTGGCCGTGCGCAGGTGGGCGCGCCGCGCGCCGTCGTGCACTTCCGCCAGGCCCAGGCCGAGCTCATCAATCGCGGCCGCGGTCTCCTCGAGGACCTCGGCGATGTTCTCGGTGGCCTCGTCCGAGAGCGCGGCGTGGTTGATGGCGCTGGTCAGCCGGCGCGCGAACACGCGGCTGTTCCGCAGCGCGAGGTCGATAAAGTCCACCGACTGCGCCAGTTGGTCCAGCTCGTCCCGGTAACGACGGTAGGCGGGGGCCAGGGTGGCGACCTCGCCGGAGGAGCGCAGCGTCTGGCGCATGGCATCGACCAGCGGCTGGCAGTTGCGGCCGCGGATCAACGCGTGCCAGGCCTGGGTGGAGTCGCTGTGGCTCAGGGCCGACGCGCACTCGCGCAACACCTCCGCCAGTTCATGCAGGAGTTTCTTGACGTCGTTGCGAGGTTCCCGCCGGGGATCCTTGGGGATCAGGAAAGTTACCACCAGGGCGAACCCGCCGCCCACCACGGCATCAATGCTCCGGGTGAAGGGGCCGCCAGCCGGGGCCGGCAACAGCACCACCAGCAGGGACTGCAGGCCCAGTTGGGTGGCGAAAATAGTTCCCCTGTCCAGGAAGCGGGCCAGGAGAATCGAGAAAAGAAGCACGACGGCGGCCTGCCAGATCCCCGCGCCCAGCCAGTGCAGCAGCAGGTCGCCCACCACAATGCCGAGGGTGCAGCCCAGGCCCACCTCCACGACCCGGCGCAGCCGTGGATCCCGGGAGAAGCCCAGGGCTATTAGCGAGGAGGTGGCGGCAAACAACGGCCCGGTGTGGCCCAGGACGTACTCGGCAAAGGCGTAGGCACCCACGGCGCACGCCGTCATCTGGACGGCCGGCAGCAGTGATTTGCGGCTCCGGATGAAACCGGTGCGGGCCCGGCCGCGCAGGAATCGGGCGCTTGCGGTGAATCCAGTAGCGGAGGCCATGTCCCCCAGTCTATTTGCTGTCCATGGTGCCTGAATCATCGGACCAAGCCCCTACGACTGTGACGCAGCTGACGCAACAGCAACCCGACACTCGTCGGCGAATGGCCGGGTGTCGTTAACCTGCCGTTCACCTTGAACCACGGTTCCCTTCATCTGGGGCACCTAACTTCAATGAAGGTACAAACCGTATCCACCGTCTTTCTGTTCGGACGTCTCCGGTCCGGCACGCATCTGAATAACCCTGGAAGGGGTACATCTAGTGAAGGCATCACGCTTCGGCCGCAACTCGGCCATCGCTGTTATGGCAGCCGGCGCTCTTGCGCTTACCGCCTGCGGTTCCGACAACGCCACGAACACCGCGCAGCCGGCAGTGCCGTCCTCCGCGGTCAAGGTCACCGGCACTCTGACCGGCATTGGTTCCTCCGCGCAGGGTGCTGCCATGGACGTCTGGAAGACCAACTTCGCCTCCGCCAACCAGGGTGCCAACGTGCAGTACTCCCCGGATGGCTCCGGCGCGGGCCGCAAGGCGATCATCGACGGCTCCGCCCAGTTCGCCGGCTCCGACGCCTACCTGAAGGACGACGAGCTCGCCGCATCCAAGGCCAAGTGCGGCCCCGACGGCGCCCTGAACATCCCGGTCTACATCTCCCCGATCGCCGTGGCGTTCAACCTGCCCGACATCAAGGAGCTCAAGCTCGATGCTCCCACCGTGGCCAAGATCTTCCGCGGCCAGGTTGCCAAGTGGAACGATCCGGCCATCGCCGCGTTGAACCCCGACGCCAAGCTGCCTGACCTCAACGTCACCCCGGTGAACCGTTCGGATGACTCCGGCACCACCACCAACTTCACCGACTACCTCGCCGCCGCGGCGCCCGAGGTCTGGACCGACAAGTCCTCCGGCATCTGGCCCGCCTCCCTGAAGGGCGAAAACGCCAAGGGCACCTCCGGCGTCGTCAAGACGGTCACGGACACTCCCGGCGCCGTCACCTACGCCGATGACTCCGCCGTCAGCGGCAAGTTGGGTATCGCCCAGATCAAGGTCGGCGGTTCTTTCACTAAGATCTCCGCCGACGCCGCCGCCAAGGCTGTCGACGCCGGCAAGCCGGTCGAGGGCCGCAACGCCAACGACCTCTCCATCAAGCTGGACCGCAAGACCACCATTGAGGGCGCTTATCCGATCGTGCTCGTCTCCTTCCACGTGGTCTGCACCACCTACGACACCAAGGCAACCGCTGACCTGGTCAAGGCTTTCGAAAGCTACGTAGTATCCGACGCCGGCCAGAAGGCTGCCGCCGATGCCGCCAAGTCCGCGCCGCTGTCCAAGACGTTGCAGGACAAGGCGATCAAGTCCATCGAATCCATCAAGGCCAAGTCCTAGGGATACGCTGCGCCACAAGGCATAGTGGAAACACCAGCCTGACCCAGGTTCCCTGTTCCGAAAAGACGGTTTCTAACCGTCCGCCCGGGGCAGGGAACCTAGGCGTTTGTCCGAAGTACCAGAAGATTCACCGCCAAGGGCCCGGAGAGATCCGATGGCCGCCGGCGCAGATCGAAGCTGAAGGATCGTGAAGTGACCACCACCTCCCTGACCAAGTCCCGGGGCGCGGGCCGCGCCGGAGACAAAGTCTTTTCCGGAGCCGCCTTGGCCGCAGGGTGCCTGATCCTTGCCGTACTCTTCGGCGTTGCGCTCTTCCTCGTCATCCAGTCGCTCCCTGCCCTCCTCGCATCCCCGGACAAGATCCAGGGCGGCCAAGGCTTCTTCGCCTACATCTGGCCGATCGTCGTCGGTACCCTGATCGCCGCCGTGATTGCGCTGGTAATCGCCACGCCGATCGCGATCGGCGTCGCGCTCTTTATCTCGCACTTCGCCCCGCGAGGACTGGCATCCGGCCTCGGCTACGTAATCGACCTGCTGGCCGCCATCCCGTCTGTGGTCTACGGCGCGTGGGGTGCTGCGTTCCTGGCCAAGGAGATCTCCCCGGCCTACAACTGGCTTGCCGCCAACATGGGCTGGCTGCCGATTTTCCAAGGGCCGGCCTCGGCCACCGGCAAGACCATCCTGACGGCGGGCATCGTGCTTGCGGTCATGGTCCTGCCGATCATCACCTCACTTTCACGCGAAATCTTCCTGCAGACCCCCAAGCTGCACGAGGAGGCCGCCCTCGCCCTCGGCGCCACCCGTTGGGAAATGATCCGGATGGCCGTCCTGCCCTTCGGCCGCGCGGGAATCGTCAGCGCCGTGATGCTGGGCCTGGGCCGCGCCCTCGGCGAGACCATGGCCGTCGCCTTGGTGCTCTCGTCCGGCGCCCTCACGGCCAGCCTGATCCAGTCCGGCAACCAGACCATCGCCGCCGAAATCGCCCTGAACTTCCCCGAAGCCGGCGGCCTGAAGGTCAGCACGCTGATCGCCGCGGGCCTGGTGCTGTTCGTCAT
The DNA here is from genome assembly GCF_040546245.1 of Arthrobacter sp. UYEF3. Lineage (NCBI taxonomy): Bacteria > Bacillati > Actinomycetota > Actinomycetes > Micrococcales > Micrococcaceae > Arthrobacter > Arthrobacter sp. UYEF3. The sequence continues at coordinate 127,272 of NZ_JBEPNK010000005.1, read as the reverse complement.
CACGCTGGGCGTGAACATGATTGCCCGGTGGATCATCACCCGGCACAAAGAATTCTCGGGAGCCAACTAAATGACCTCCACCCTGACCCCGGTCCGTAAACGCTCGGCCCTGACCAAGGGCCAACTGCCCAAGGCCGCGCCGTATATTGTCCTGGTCCTCGCCCTCGTCATCGGTGCGGCCATCCTGGCCCTGATCGGCTTCAACGCCTTCGGCTGGGGCATCGTTTCGGCCGTCCTCTTCACCGCCGGACTGGTCGGCTGGAGCGCCGCCGTGGAAGGCTCCCGCAAGGCCAAGGACAAACTGGCCACCTGCCTGGTGGTCGGCGCCTTCCTGGTCGCCCTGCTGCCGCTGATCTCGGTGATCTGGACGGTACTGGTCAAGGGCCTGCCGGGCCTGCTGGACCCCGGGTTCCTCAGCACGTCGATGAATGGCGTCACCGGCGCGTTCGACAACAAGAGCGTCGAAGAAGGCGCCCCCGTGATGGGCGGCATCTACCACGCGCTGGTGGGGACCGTGCAGATCACCCTGCTCGCCACCGTGATCTCCGTCCCGGTTGGCCTGCTGACCGCGATCTACCTGGTCGAATACGGCCAGGACCGCGCGCTGGCCCGGGCCATCACATTTTTTGTCGACGTGATGACCGGCATCCCCTCGATCGTGGCCGGCCTGTTCGCCGCCGCGTTCTTCTTCGCCGTCGTCGGACCCGGCACCAAGACCGGGGCCGTCGCCGCCGTCGCGCTGTCCGTGCTGATGATCCCGGTGGTGGTCCGCTCCAGCGAGGAAATGCTCAAGATCGTGCCGAACGAACTCCGCGAAGCCGCGTACGCCCTCGGCGTGCGCAAGTGGCGGACCATCCTCAAGGTGGTCATCCCGACGGCGATCTCCGGCATCGCCTCCGGCGTGACCCTCGCCATCGCCCGTGTGATCGGCGAGACCGCCCCGATCCTGGTCACCGCCGGTTTCGCCACCTCCATCAACAACAATGTGTTCGGCGGCTGGATGGCCTCGCTGCCGACCTACATTTACACGCAGATCCTCAACCCGACCTCGCCGTCCAACCCCGGCCCCTCCGACCAGCGCGCCTGGGGCGCAGCCCTGGTCCTCATCATCCTCGTGATGCTGCTCAACCTGGGCGCCCGCCTGGTGGCCCGCATCTTCGCCCCGAAGGCCGGCCGCTAGGCCTCCGGCACACGGCACCCCATCTCCACAAGTGAAGGAACAGCATGTCTAAGCGCATCGACGTCAAAGACCTGAACGTCTACTACAGCAAATTCCTTGCCGTCGAGGACGTCAACATCAACATTGACCCCAAGTCCGTCACCGCCTTCATCGGCCCCTCCGGCTGCGGCAAGTCAACCTTCCTGCGCACCCTGAACCGGATGCACGAAGTGATCCCCGGCGCCCGGGTGGAAGGCGAAGTGCTGCTCGACGGCGACAACCTCTACGGCCCCGGCGTGGATCCGGTCACGGTCCGTTCGCAGATCGGCATGGTCTTCCAGCGGCCCAACCCTTTCCCCACCATGTCCATCCGGGACAACGTGCTGGCCGGCGTGAAGCTGAACAATCAGAAGATCTCCAAGGGCGAGGCGGACGCACTCGTGGAGCGGTCGCTGCGCGGCGCCAACCTTTGGAACGAGGTCAAGGACCGCCTGGCCAAACCGGGTTCGGGGCTGTCCGGCGGCCAGCAGCAGCGACTCTGCATCGCCCGCGCCATCGCCGTGGAGCCCCAGGTGATCCTGATGGACGAGCCCTGCTCCGCGCTGGACCCGATCTCCACGCTCGCCATTGAGGACCTCATCAACGAACTCAAGGACGAATACACCGTGGTGATCGTGACCCACAACATGCAGCAGGCCGCCCGCGTCTCGGACAGGACGGCGTTCTTTAACATCGCCGGCACCGGTAAGCCCGGCAAGCTGATCGAGTACGGCGAGACCCACACCATCTTCAGCAACCCGACCGTGAAGGCCACCGAGGACTACGTCTCCGGCCGCTTCGGATAAGCCCGGCTGCTGAATCGACTGCCCCGCAAACGCCCTTTAGGGCCCTCAAAAGGGTGCCTGCGGAGCGCTCGAAGAGCCCTAAAGCCCCATGAGGGGTGACAAGGCGAGCTCCAGGACGAAGGCCGCCGCGGCGGTGACCAGCGGGGTCAGCGCCCAGAAGGCCAGGATCCGGAGCACCACCCTCCGGTTTGTCGCTGGATAACGCTGGTTGACGCCTGCCCCCAGCACCGCCGAGGTCACGGTGTGGGTGGTGGAGATCGGCCAATGCAGGCCGATCGCGCCCACCAGTAGCAGGACGCTGCTGAAGAGCTGCGCAACGAAGCCGCGCAGCGGATCCATCCGGAGCATCCGGTATCCGATTGTGTAGGCGATCCGCCAGCCTCCCGCCAAGGTGCCCGCCGTGAGCATGCCGGCCGTCAGGAGGGCCACCCAGACGGGGACGGAACCGGCGTCGGTCAGCCCCGCGGCCAGCATCGCCAGGATCAGTACGGCGCTGCTACGTTGGCCGTCCTGCAGTCCGTGGCCAAAGGCTACGCCACCCGCGGCGACGGCCTGGGCCCGCCGGGACCTGGTGTGCACAACGTGTGGTGGGGTGTAACGCGCCGCCCAGGTGGCCGGCCAGACCAGCAGGTAGGCACCCGCGAAGGAGATAGCCGGGGACAGCAGCAGGGGCAGCACTACCTGGAACAGCAGGGAATCGTCCACGCCCGCGACGGCGTGTCCGCCCACCGCAACGCTGGCGACGCCGCCGCCGGCCAGGCCCCCGACGAGCGCGTGCGTCGAGGAGGAGGGAATGCCGCGCCACCAGGAGTAGACGCCCCAAAGCACGGCGCTGAGTAGTCCGGCGATGAGGATGGTCAGGCCGTTGCCGCCGGGCGGAAGAACCAGCCAGGCACGGCTGGCCGCCAACGCCAGCCCCGCGCTGAGCCCGGCGCCGATGAAGTTGAACAGCCCGGCCAGGAGCACCGCCACTGTGGGAGTCAGGGCCCGTGTCCGGACCGCCACGGCGACAGAGGACGAAGCGTCGCGGAAACCGTTGAGAAAAGCGAACGCCCCGGCGAAGACAACCACCAAGGCAAAGAAGACGAGGGTCACCTCAGGATTCCTTGACGATGATGCTGCCCACCTGGGTGGCGATCCGCCGCATGTCCTTCGTGACTTCCACCAACTGGTCCGCGACGTCGCGGTTGCGGGCGTACTGGGCTGATTTCATGTCCTTGAGCATGTCCGCGACCCAGACCCGGTGGGTGCGTTCCGCACGCTTTGTAAGCCGGAGGACCTCGATCCAGTAGTCCTCAAGATCATCCAGGTTGTTCAGCTGGCGCATGGCGTCGACAGTCAGTTCGGCCTGCCGGCTGATGATTTCCAGCTGTTCGGCCGCGCGCTTGGGCGGCCGCTCCAGCTTGTAGAGGAGCACGAGGTCGGCTGCGGCATCCAGCTTCCCCATCGCCTCGTTGAGGTAGCGGGACAGTGCGTACATGTCCTCGCGGGGGAGCGGGTTCAGGAAGCTGGTGCGCATGTGCGTCAGAAGGGCAAAATGCAGTTCCGCCGACTTTGCCTCGTGATCGTGCATGTCCTCCACAAGCCGCGAATGCTCACTGGCAGGGGCGCCAAGGATCTCCGAAAAAGTTCCCGTACCTAAGGCAATCTGATGGGCCATCTGGGACAACAGGTTCAGCCCGATGGGCTCCTGGGGGAAAAGGCGCAACTTCACGTGGGGTTACCGGTCTCCAGACGAGGCTTGCACGGGTTTTGTCTGCCGGCCCTGGAACGTGACGATGACCCGCGCATGTAACTTACTTTACCGTCCGGACATGAACCGCCGGGCGCGGGCATAAAAATGGTGCCGAACCGGATACGCCTCTCGGCGGTAGGCCGCTCTAGGCGGCTAATTGTTGAAGCCCGGGGGTTTCGCGGTTCGGCACCGCCTTTAGTTTTCTACGTCGGGTGGACCAAGTCAACATTGACAGTGGGGGCCCGGCGTGCGTCTTGACAGTACGGAAAGGCCGCGCTAGATTCACGAATTTCCGGGCCGCGCTTGCACCAAAGGCTTAGTCCAGCTCGCCCAGCCGCCACGCGTTGGCGGCGTGCTCAAGGTCCTCTGCGGTCTTCACCAAAAGGTGGGAATTCCGCGTGAGCTTGCTGGCATGGTTTGCGTTGCTGTGCTCCGCGCTGTCGGCGAGCGTGGCCTGGCCCAGCGCCACCACCCGGCAGAACGCGGCCGAGCGCTCCAGTGCGACGTCGAATTCACCGTCGAACGCGCCGGAGAGGATGGCGTCCGCCATCGACTTCATTTCCTCGGCGCCCGGAGGCTCGGCCGCGCCGGCCACAACGTGGGACACCTGCGCGGTGTCCTTGCCCGCCCTGAAGTAGACCGAGATCCGTTCGGGGTCCCGGATCGCCACAGCGCGCAGCGCGTAGAGCCGCCAGAGTGCGCCGGGGAGGGACCGCGCCGGGCTTTCCGCCCACATTTCGGCTATGGCGTCCAGGCCTTGTTCATCGGCGAGCTTGACCAGACGCCGGGTGACCTTGGGGTCGTCGCTGTCCCGGCCACGGCGCACGAGTGCTTGCGCCGCGAGGTGGGCGGCCTCGGACACCCTCGCTGGATCTGCGCCGCCGGCGAACGGTTCAAAGTCGAGCGGCGCGAAGGGCTTCGGCTTATGGTGTCGCTGCGGTCCCGGGCTGCTTGCTGCTGCTTGCTCGTTCATGCCACCACGCTACTCCTCAGCTTTCCGGGAATCGAGCATAGTGCCGCCCTCGGGAATGACACCGGGATGGCACGGGTAGGCGACCGAGGGGGTCGCCCGGGGCGGAAGGAGACGGCGTGTCGGCCCGGGTGAAAAAAGCCGGCCCAGGTCTGGGGTACAGTATTAAACGTTCAGAAATGGACTGGGCCGACGTGCCTGTCGACGGTGGAATTGACTGCCGTTTGATGGTGTCGGCTGGGGCCTTTAGCTCAGTTGGTAGAGCATCGGACTTTTAATCCGTGGGTCGTGGGTTCGATCCCCACAGGGCCCACTCTTTTAGCGAAGAGTGGAAAACCCCTGGCATCCTGGCAACAGGAAGCCAGGGGTTTTTATGCGTCACGGGGCAGGTTCAACAAGGTGGGTTCCGTGGGAATGCACGATGGCCCAGATACCAGCCCGGCTAGGATTGTCAGATGAACTGCGACAGTGCGGCAGGCTCGGGGTACTGGTATGGCCTCGAGGGCCAGCCGGATCCGCCGTCAGCCGTGTTGCACGCCCTGAGGAGCTATCGGGCCGCCGAGGTCGCCACCCGTCGCTCCACCCGGGATGCCATGGGCATGGGGGAGACTGACCTGCTGGCGCTCCGGTACCTGTTGCGCGCCCAGTCGGCGGGGGAGCGGGTGGGGCCGAAAGACCTCAGCCGAACCCTAGGAATCACCACGGCTTCCACCACCTCACTGATCGATCGACTCGTGGGCAGCGGACACGTCCGCCGCCAGCCGCACCCCACGGATCGGCGCTCCTTGGTGATCGTCCCCACCGCCGCCACCGACTTGGAAGTAAGGGCTACGCTTGGCGAAATGCACCGCCGGATGCTCGCGGTGGCAGAAGGGCTCAGTGCACAGGAAAGCCGCATCGTCGTGGGATTCCTGCGCCGTATGACGGAAGCCCTGGACGGGCCTGACGAGAACCTTTGAACCGGACAGCGTATCCGGACGAGGCCGCCGGACGCGCAACTTGCTAGTTTATCTAGTGATATGTATACTTACTAAGTTGTAAGTAGGCTTACTAATTATCCAATATGCGTGTGCCTGGAGGAGTCGTGGCCGAATTGTTGACGCTCGCAGTAGCCCAGGAAGCCGGTTCGGACCCGCTGGCCGAGCCCCGGTCACCGGCAACGCAGGGCGCCGGCGCGCCGGCGCTTCGAGGCCCGGCCGACCAGGCGCCCAGCCACTGCGGTACCCCGATGCGATGGACGGCCCCGGTCCTTGAGGTCATGGCCGCCTTCTCCTTCGACACTGGCAGCGGGTCTGCCGAACTTCCGCCCGTGTGGCGCTGCACCTGTGGGTTCCAGCTCGACGGCATTGTCCGCACGCCCACCCGGCTGGCCGCGCTTTCCTGAGCTGCGCGGCGCTCCGGAGATCTTCGGTGCGCGCCGCGGACTCCGGCAGCGCCACTCCTGCCGGTACGTCCCCGGAACCCTGCGCTTCGTCCGGCTGCATAGGATAGGGCTTCCAGGACCTGCTGCCGGCAGCTTCGGTGGAGAGGGAGGATGAAATGCGGCCTCGTGCCACGCCGCGGCCCGAATTGATCGGGCGACTCCGCGCGGCCGGATGCGTGTTCGCCGAAGAAGAGTCGGCCCTGCTGGTCGAAGAAGCCACCAGCGCCGCGGAGCTCGACGCACTCGTTCGGCAGCGCGTCTCCGGGCTGCCGCTGGAGCATGTGCTCGGCTGGGCGGAGTTCTGCGGCCTCCGCATCGCAGTGGACCCTCGGGTGTTCGTGCCTCGACGACGGACCGAATACCTCGTCAAGCGCGCAGCGCGGCTCCTTAACGCCCGCCGGGCGCCCCGGATGCCGGTAGTCGTGGACCTCTGTTGCGGCTCGGGTGCAGTAGGCGCCGCGCTTGCCGCCTTAGCCGGTCCGCTCGAACTGCATGCCGCCGACGTCGACGCCGCTGCGGCCGCCTGCGCGCGCCGCAATTTGCTACGGCTGGGAGCAGAAGTCCACGAGGGTGACCTGTTCGATCCGCTGCCGGAGCGGCTCCGCGGCCGGGTGGACCTCATGGCGGTGAATGCGCCGTATGTTCCTTCGGAGATGATCGGGACCATGCCGCCGGAGGCCCGCCTTTACGAACCGCGGGTTTCGCTCGACGGCGGCCCGGACGGGTTGGAGCTGCAACGGAGAATAGCCGCCGCAGCGCCAGAGTGGCTGGCGCCGGGCGGCCATCTGCTGATCGAAACGAGCCGGCGGCAGGCGCCGCAGACCGTCAAGATCCTTGCCGGGAACGGGCTCTCCGGCTGTGTGTTCAGTTCGCGGAAGCTGGACGCCACAGTCGTGCTCGGCAGCGCTGCGACCGCGGACGCGAGCCGGCGCGGACGGTAGCCGCCGCCCGAGCCGTCAGAGCTTCTCCGGGTCCACGTTGGTGGCCGGGCCGGCGGGCGTAGCCCCTCCTTCATCCGACCAGTCCTGGCCGGCCTCATCGCTCAAGGCCGGACCGGAGTCAACGTCGGAGGCGGAGTGAACGGCGGCGTCCGCCCCGCCGGATGTACCCAAGTTCGCCGTTCCGGGGTGGGTGCTGTGCGCGGGCACGGCGCCGCCGGATGGGGTGCCGGTGGCAGCAGTGGTTTTAACGGATGTGGCGGGGCCGGAGGTGGCGTCGTCGCGGTGGACCGCGGAACTTATGACGGTAGCCGCGCGCCGGGCGGCCTCGCTGAGCTGGCTGGATACGTCGGGCGCCTTTTCCTTGACCGCCTCCGTAGCTGCCGCCACCCTGTCCTGGACCTGATTGCTATCCCAAAGACCGATTGCCCGGGTCTTGAGTTTTTCGTAGGCGGCCCGTCCGGAGCGGGATCCGAGGACGAAACCTGCCGCGAGGCCGGTGCCGAAAAGAAACTTGCCTTTCATGCTGTACTCCTGCTCTTGCTGCTTTTGGAAATCGTGTCCAAGTAAATTTGTCCGGTACCCGAAAGCCGGCCCCAGGAATTCCCGGGACCGGCTTTCGGTAGCTTCAGCCTTAGCGGGCCGTACGCTTGGTTATCATGCCGTAAACCAGCAGGACGATGATCGAGCCCACGATGGCCAGGAGCCACGTGGTCAGCGAGAAGAATTCCTGCAGTCCCGTACCGAAGACCAAGCCGCCAATCCAGCCGCCCAGGAAAGCGCCGACGACGCCGAGCAGCAGGGTGATGAAAATGCCGCCGCCCTGACGTCCCGGCAGGATTGCCTTAGCAATTGCCCCGGCAATAAGACCCAGAATCAGAAATGCAAAAAAACCCATTGTTTTGGTCCTTCTCTTTCATTGAGGAGACACCCGGGTTGCCGGGTGCGCTTCATCCTTCTGCCTAGATACTAATCATGCTTACTATCAAAACGCCACTTGGCAGGGCAAAAGTTGAGAAAAAACAATTGTTCACGGGGAGTTTCCCGCCGTCCCGGGGCAACCTCCCGGATGTTAGCGCTCCAGCCGGAACCCGAGCTTAATTGTCACCTGCCAGTCGGCGACCTGGCCGTTCTCGAGGTGCCCGCGGACTTCCTTGACTTCGAACCAGTCCAGGTTCCGCAGCGTCTTCGAGGCCTCGGAAATGCCATTGCGGACGGCGGCGTCCACGCCTTCGGTCGAGGTGCCGACAATTTCGGAAATGCTGTATGTGTGATTAGGCAATTTCGCTCCTCGTGATCGTTCTTGGGACCGTTGCGGTTTGCGGCCGGGGGCCGTGCCGAAAGGTTAGCCGACAGTTCCCGGGCAGGCTAGGGGCACGCCGCTTCACCGGGTCCGCCGAAGACGGGGCCCGGTTCGGGGCGCTTTGCAGCAGGGGGCCCCTCTCCGCCGCGCGGCCGGACCCGCTGCACCATCCACGGCAGCAGGTAATGAGTGGCCCAGGCCAGGTCTCCGGCCCGAGTCTCCCGCCAGTTGCCGGCCGGTAGCGGTTTGGGTTGCAGAGGTTGCAGGCTGTGCGGGACGTTTAGGGTGTCCAGCACCATGCTCGCGATTGTGTGATGGCCGAGCGGGGAGAAGTGCAGGCGGTCCGGATCCCACATCCGGGGATCGCTTAGTTGCCGGAGCGTCCACAAATCGGCGATTACGCCGTGATGCCGGACGGCGATGGTCCGGATGTTCTCGTTGAAGACGGCCACCTTGCCGCGGATATGGCCGAAGATCGGGGTATCGCCCCAGTCGGGGCCGGTGAACAGCACAACGGTCGCGCCGGTGGCGGAGAGCGCCGCCACCGCTTCCTCAAGGCTGACCGCCAGACGGTCCGGATCGCGGCGGTGGAAGACCAGGTCATTTCCGCCCGCGGATAGCGTGACGAGGTCAGGTTTCAGGGCGATCGCCGGGCCGAGTTGCTGGTCCACGATCTGCTGCAGTACGAGGCCGCTAATCGCCAGGTTGGCGTAGGAAAAATCCCCACGTGCGGCGTTGAATTCCTCGGCAATCCGGTCGGCCCAGCCCCTCATGCCGCCCGGGTTCAGGGGCTCGGGATCGCCAAGGCCGGCAGTGAAGGAGTCTCCCAGTGCGACGTAGCGTTTCCAAGGCCCCGGAGCGGTTGCGGGGGCACCGTTGCCGGCGAAGGCCGGGTTGATAAAGCTGGCCGCGTTCACCTTTCCAGAAATACGCCGGAAAGGCCGACGCCGCTAGGTCCTTTTGTCCCTAGATTTCGTCTTGCGTTCCCTCCGACCGGGCCGACAATGGAGGAAAAGCGGCAAGTTTTGAGACAGCCGCCACCCAAAGGAACGCTGGGCAGCAGCCCGCAGGCCGCGATTCACGCCTGTGCGCCCGGCCGAATTTGGCCGCCCTCGTCTCGCTGGCGGGTGGCGATCAGCCTGTCGCTCGGTCTGCTTGCGGTGCTGCGGCTTTATTCCGGCAACTTCGTCCCGGTGGCCGATGCTGCTCTCAACGGGCTTACGGCGGGGCTGCTCGGCGGCGGGGCTGCCTGCTTCGCGCTGGCCGTGCTGCTGCTGGGCCGCGTCCCTGCCCGGGGCGCCGGACCGTCGGTCCGGGCGGATCCCGACTGCCATTGCCACGCCCGCCGTTAAGTGCCAATGTCGAACCATGACGGAGAACTCGGTAGAAACTGAAGACACGTTCGCGACGGACGTCTCCACCACCCGCAACGATGCCCTGCACCGCTACGAGCTGCATGTTGGCGGCGAGCTTGCGGTCCAGGTGCGCTACATCGACCGGCCTGGCCACGTGGACTTCATCCACACCGAGACCGCTGAAAAGTTCACCGGAAAGGGCCTAGCAGGGGTACTCGTGCACTTCGCCCTGGACGACGTGGTGGCCTCGGGAAAACGGATCATCCCGGACTGCCCCTACGTCTACCGATACCTGCGCAAACATGACGCCTACACCCAGTGCATCGACTGGCCCGAGCATGAGCCCGCCGAGGCCTAATCGCTTGTGAGCCGCGCGGCTATTCCGTATGGTTGAGCGTGAGTTATGCAGCTGGCTCAAGGACGAGTCTTTGGAGTACCCCGTGAACCATAAACTGCGTGTGCTTGTCCGTGTGGAAGCTGATCCCGGACGCGTGACTCTCGAAGTTACCGGTTGCCTGACACAGGCAACCTACCCCGCGTTGCTGCGCATCATGCGCCGCGCCAGCCGACTTGCTGCGGCCTCGGATGTCAGCGTCGACCTGCACGGCGCCTCCCATCTGGATCCGGAAATCCTACTTGACCTCAGGCAGCTTGCTGCATCCCAGCAAGGGGGGTTCCGGCTGCTCCTCCACGAACCGGCAGAGCTGCCGATCTGCCTGCTGCATGTGGGGTCCGACGGCGAGGTTCTCGCCGGCCTGGACGGAGCCCTCCCCGGAATCGTTAACGGCCGGCTCATGGCGGAGCTCGACCGGCTCGACGGCGCCGGGCTCAGCCGGGAGCCGGACGACACGCACAGCGCCACGGCGGAAAGTCCGGACCTCATCGAGGGCCTGGAGCTCGCAGATTACCTCGAGGGCACGCTGGATCCGGCCGCCACTGTGCGGGCGCTGTCCGACGATGCCCTGGCGCGGCTGACCGATGCCCTCTACCGACACCTGGACACTCCCAACCCCTCCTTCGGGGCCCACACCTGGTATGAGCTTGCGGCAGAAGAGCTGCAGCAGCGCTACCGGGCCGGGGAAGGCCCGGCGGAAGACGAGCTTGCCGCGGGTCCGGCCCTGGCCTGAGTCCGCGGTGGACGGCGCCGCTAGGCTGTGGCTATGAACACCGCGGCCGAAGGATGGTCTGCCACAGCCACCACTGCCCTGATCACCGGCGCCACCGCGGGGATCGGCGCCGAGTTCGCCCGCCAGCTGGCCGAACAGGGACACAGCGTTGTCCTTGTGGCCCGCGATTCCGCACGCCTGCAGGCCAGCGCGGCGGAGCTGGAGAACCGCTACGGCGTCCGCGCCGAGGTGATCACTGCAGACCTGACGGACGACGTCGGCGTGGCCGCCGTCGTCGAACGCCTCAGTGATCCGGCGCGGCCGGTGGAAATCCTGGTGAACAATGCAGGCATCGGGCTGCTTCGCTCATTCGCGGACAATGACATCGCCGAGGAAAAACGCCACCTCAAGCTGCACGTCGAGACGGCGATGGAACTGGCGCATGCCGCACTCCAGGGGATGCTGCAACGGGGCTCAGGACGGGTCATCAATGTGGCGTCTGTGGCGTCATACCTGCCCCGCGGGACGTATTCCGCCGCGAAGGCATGGCTGCTCAGCTTCAGTCGCTGGGCCAACCTCGCGTACGCCGGGCACGGGGTGAAGGTGACAGCAGTGTGTCCGGGCTTGACGCGCACCGAATTCCACGACCGCATGGACATGGATAAGACCGTGGCCCCGGCCTGGATGTGGCTGCGGGCTGAACAAGTGGTGCGCGAGGGGCTGGCCGACAATGACAAGGGCCGCGCCGTATCGATTCCCAGCAAACGCTACAAGGTCCTCGTCGCGGTGGCGCGCGTGCTTCCCTACCGGTTCGTTGCGGGGCCGCCGCGGCGGCCGAAGTAGGCGGGTGCCGGCACGCCAAAGACCCGCCCCGCGTGCTTCCCCCTAAGGAAAGCGCGCGCGACGGGCCTCTACGGGCGGGGCGCTGGAGTGGCCTTCCGGGCGGGCCCCGGACTAGACCCGGGCCGGGACCTTGCCGGCGTCGCCGTCGTTGCTTTCAACAGCGGTGAGCGGCATGTCCATGTGCTCGAGGTCGATCAGCGGGTTCTCGTCCTGCGTCGCGACCAGTTCGCGGGCCTCGGCCTGGGTGTCCACGCTCGGCATCGAGCCGGGCAGCGGCATCTGGGCCGACTCCTTCAGGAAGTAGATCGCCACTGCGCCGATCGCGGAGGTGGCCATCAGGTAGTAGGCGGGCATCATGTCGTTGCCGGTGGCCGAGATGAGGGCCGCAACTATGAACGGCGTGGTGCCGCCGAAGATCGCTACCGAGAAGTTGTACGCGATGCCCATGGCGCCGTACCGGCTGGCCGTCGGGAACTGGGCCGGCAGGGCGGAAGCCAGGTTGGCCACGTAGAACGTCACCGGGAAGGCGATTAGGCAAAGGCCTAGCAGCGTGGACCAGACCGCGCCGATCCCGATCAGCAGGAACGCCGGGCCCGCCAGGACCACCGTGCTCAGGGCGCCAATCCACAGCACCGGGCGGCGCCCGATCCGGTCGGAGAGCTTGCCGGTCAGCGGAATGCACAGGCTCATGATGACCAGTACGGGGATCGTCAGTAGGGTGCCGTGTACGGGGTCGTAGCCCTTCGACTCGGTCAGATACGTCGGCATGTAGGACGTCAGGGCGTAGCCGGCGGTGTTGGCTGCTGCGACCAGGATGATCGCGACGATGATGGCGCGCCAGTAGGCCTTCACGATTCCCACCGGGCCCTTGGAAGCGGCGGTGTCAGTGGCGGACGCGTCCTTGGAGAGGTTTTCCTGGGCGTCCAGGGTGGCCTGGAACTGGGGCGATTCCTCGATCTTGCTGCGGAAGTACACGGCGATCAGGCCGAGAGGACCGGCCAGCAGGAACGGGATACGCCAGCCCCACTGCTCCATGGTGTCCTGGCCGAGGGTCAGCTGCAGCACCGAGACGAGGGCGGCACCGATCGCGAAGCCGAGGTAGCTGCCCATGTCCAGGAAGCTGGCAAAGAATCCGCGTCGCTTGTCCGGGGCGTATTCGCTCACAAAGGTGGTGGCGCCGGCGTACTCGCCGCCGGTGGAGAAGCCCTGGACCACCTTGAACAGGACCAGCAGTACGGCGGCCCAGATGCCGATCTGGGCGTATCCGGGCAGCAGGCCGACGGCGAAAGTGCTGGCCGCCATGATCATGAGTGTCGCGGCGAGAACCTTCTGCCGGCCGACCTTGTCGCCAAGCCAGCCGAACACGACGCCGCCCAGGGGGCGGGCGATGAAGGTAGCGGCGAAGGTGCCGAGCAGGAAGAGGGTCTGGACGTTTTTGTCCGCTTCGGGCAGGAAGACCGGGCCCATGGTGGTGATCAGGTAGCCGAATACGCCGACGTCGTACCATTCCATGGTGTTACCCACGATGGTGCCACTGAGGGCCTTCTTGAGCATTGGCTGGTCGACGATGTTGACGTCTGACTCGCGGAGCCGACGGCGCCGCAGTTTTGGTTTCTTGGCGCCGCGAGGTGCGCCTTGGTTTGTTCCGCTGGCATTCAAAACGTCAGCGGAAGAGTCTGTCGTGCTTCGGTCTTTGGGCATTTGGGCAACTCCTGGGGAGGGTCATTTGCTTGCGACTTGTAGCTGCCCCGCTCCGGGCAGGCTTTCAATTTTACGCGGTTTCTATGGATTTTCCGATTTCAGTGCCGTATCATGACCGGGTTTTTGGTCCAATCCGGCCCCATTCGAGGATTTATTTTCCCCGCTTTGACCGCTTGGCTGCTGGGAACGGGAGGCATTCGTTGCGAACTTGCAAAATTTTTCCGCCGACGCCGTCCGGCGGCCGGTTTCCGGCCCGGATTGCTGCCCTGGGAACGCCGGGCCGAGGGTGTTCAAGGGGTCCCATGCCGCATAAAGTGGATCCACCCGGGTGCCGGAATGAAGCCGGCCCGCCAGGCCATACAAGGAGAGAGCGTTCATGACCGACAACGACACTAATATCGGCAGCGATGCAGAGGTCAAAGACGCAGCGAAGCAGCCCGCAGCCGAGTCCGCCGGCGAGGGCATCAAATCCCGCCTGACCGAGGCGCAGAAGGAGATGCTCGCCAGCAAATCACGGGGCGGTGCCTCATCGCAGAGCGTCGGGCACAGCCACAAGCCCACGCACGCAAGCGGAAAGCAGGGTCCGGCGGAGAAAAAGGTTCGCTGGTAGCTGCTGCAGACATCTACTCCCGGCCGACCTACGATGGATCAACACTTCGTTTCACGGCACCTCGTTGTCGGCTCTGTGGTTAGTCGGCTGAGTGGTTAGTCGGCACAGCGGTTGGTCGGCACAGTGGTTAGTCGGCACAGCGGTTGGTCGGCACAGTCGATAGTTGGCACAGTGGAAAGGACGAGCAATGGCGGTACACCACTCCGGAGACGGGATCGAGCCTGAGGTGGCCAGCCATCTGGCCGAAACCATGGACGAGGCCCCTGGACCCGAACCCACGCATCACCTTCCGCCCCCGGCCTCCGAGGACCAGCAGTGGCCTGACGGCAGCGGCAAACACCGCCACCCCAAGGAACACGACGCCAGACACGGCCGGGCGGGCCAAGAAGCCGCGGTAAACGCGGTCCACCGGACCGGCAAACCGGACCTCCCGCACTCCTCCTAGGACCATGGGCCGGCACTATTTCCGGGCGGGCTCCGCTGCGGAGCGGCCTTGGTACCGGTCCTCCCGTCCCGGGGACATGTCCGGCGCTGGGTCTGACGGATGGGCATATTGCGGTTATCCCCAATCCCTGACCTGAAGACTGGGCATGTCCTCCCGGAGAGTGGACCTCGCCGTGCGAAGACCCGGCCTCCGCTGCGGAGCGGCCTTGCTACCGGTCCTCAGCTTCCCGGGGACATGTCCGGCGCTGGGTCTGGTGGATGGGCATAGGCCGGTTGTGCCCGATCCCGGGTGCGAAGAATGTGCATGTCCTCCCGAGACCCTGGGTTCGGGCCACCCATCAAGCCGGCAGATTAAGCCCTCCCCATCAATTGACGAAAGTGACTGCTAGGTACGGTCCGCCTGGCCGGTAGTGGACGCGCGCTCGATGAGCGTGCTGGCCAGGGTCCGTAGCGGTTCGGTGAGCACCCCGCCGCGCATCAGCTCCTTCAGCGCCCATCCCGCTTGTTCGCCGAGGGCCGCCGCCGGCAGGTGCACGCTCGTCAGAGCCGGGCTGCTGGTTGCCGAATAGGGCAGATCGTCGAATCCGGCCACTGCCAGCCGCTCCGGGACCCCGATACCGGCAACCCGAGCCTCCTGCAGCACACCGTAGGCGTGCGTGTCAGTGCAGCAGACGACGGCGGTGACCCCGTTGTGCTGCCAGGCAGCCCACGAGCCGGCAAAGGCGGCGGCCGCGGCGCCGACGTCGATAGGGGTGCTGGCGATGGCGCCGTCGGGGACCTGGATGCCGCTGGCGGCGGCTTGGTCCAGAAACGCCTCCCGCCGCACCCGGAACGTGGCCGTCCCGCTGGTGCTGTCCAAATAGGCCACCCGCACATGCCCGAGTCTCGCCAGGTGCTTTGCGAGTTCGCGGGCACCGTGGCCGACGTCAAGGTTCACAGACGGCGCGTACCCGCCGACCCCGGGCGCGTCCAGCAGGACTACCGGGGCAGTGCTGTGCAGACGGTCCAGGAACGCTGCATCCGGGGCATCCACCAGCAGCCCGGCTGGCCGCAGCGACATCAGCGCACGGACTTCCTCCGGCGTGGGTAGCTGGCCGGGCTCGCTGACCGCCAGGAGCAGCTGGTAGTCCCCGCCCAGCGCGGTGCGGACGCCGGCGATCACCTTGGCGAAGAAGGGGTTGGCAAGGTCGGGGGCCACCAGAATGACCAAATTGCTGCCGCCGCGGGCAAGCGAGCTGCCGATGCCGTCCACCACATAGCCGAGCTCTTCGATCGCCTGGCTGACGCGGGTGATTTTGTCCGCCGAAACGCGGCCCTCGGTCTTGCCGTTGGCCACCAGGGAGACGGTCGCGCTGGAGACGCCGGCCCGAGCCGCCACCATGGCCGCCGTGACCCGCCCGCCCGTCCTCCCGGCCCGCCTCCCGCCCCCGGCGTTGGCACCCGCGGCGTTGCCGCCCGCTGCGTTTGTGCCCGCGCGGGCGGGTACGGGGATGGCGTGCAGTGGGGAAATGGATTCGTCGTTGGACCGCATGCCTCGATGCTATCCGTCTCGGCGCCTTCCGCACAGAATATGGCATCAAGCGTTTAACCCACATCCTCGTTAAGCGCTTGACGCGACGGCGGTGCGGTGCCACACTTTTTATATCTGACTCTGCATGCCCGTGCAGAAACCCCAAAGACGTGGAGTAATCATGACTGTCCCATCCGGTAAGCCGCGCAAGATTATTTTGGACTGCGATCCCGGCCACGATGACGCCGTCGCCCTCCTGCTGGCGCACGGCAACCCGAACATCGACCTACTGGCCGTGACTACCGTGGTCGGCAACCAGACGCTGGAAAAGGTGACCCGCAACGCCCTGGCCGTGGGTACCATCGCCGGCATCACCGGGGTTCCCTTCGCTGCAGGCTGCGACCGCCCGCTGGTGCGGAAAATCGAAACAGCGCCGGACATCCACGGCGACTCCGGCATGGACGGGCCGGACCAGCCCGAGCCGACCATCACCCTGGACCCGCGCCACGCCGTCGACCTCATCATTGAGACGATCATGGCCCAAGCGCCCGGCACGGTGACCCTGGTCCCGACCGCGGGACTGACCAACATCGCAATGGCGGCCCGCAAGGAGCCGCGCATCGTTGAACGCGTGCAGGAAGTTGTCCTGATGGGCGGCGGTTACCACGTGGGCAACTGGAGCGCCGTCGCCGAATTCAACATCAAAATCGACCCCGAAGCCGCCCACATCGTCTTCAACGAGAAGTGGCCCGTTGTCATGGTCGGCCTGGACCTGACCCACCAGGCGCTCGCCACCCCCGAGGTGGTGGCGCAGATCGAGGCCGTCGGCACCAAGCCGGCCAAGTTCGTGATGGAGCTGATGGAGTTCTTCACCAAGACCTACAAGGACGCCCAGGGCTTTGACTACCCACCGGTGCATGACCCCTGTGCCGTGGCCTACGTCATCGACCCGACTGTCATGACCACCCGCAAGGTACCGGTGGACATCGAGCTCACCGGAACGCTCACCCTTGGCATGACCGTGGCCGATTTCCGCGCCCCGGCACCGGAAGGCTGCCACACCTCCGTGGCCGTGGACCTGGACCATGCCAAGTTCTGGAACCTGGTCACGGACGCCCTCGTGCGCATCGGGGAGGTTGACCTGTGAGCAGCTCCCTGACCCGCTCCACGTCAGGCACCGCCAACGTCGCGGCGCTGATAACGGCCCTGCTGGCCGCCTGCGTCGCGTTCCAGCTCAACGCCTCCATGCTCAGCCCCGCCCTGGTCACCATGGGCCGGGAGCTGAATGCGGACCAGGCCGTCATCGGGCTGTCCCAGACCTCCTTCTTCACCGCCGCGGCGCTGTTCTCGCTCTTCCTTCCGCGTCTGAGCGACATCGTGGGCCGCAAGAAGATCCTCGTCATCATGATGATCCTGATGGCCGCCGGCTCCGTGATTTCCGCCCTGGCCCCCGACGTCAGCTGGCTCTTCGTGGGCCGCATCATCCAGGGTGTCAGCGGCCCCACCGTCCCGCTGTGCCTGATCATGCTGCGCTCGGCCGTCAGCGAGCCGAAAAAATACGGTGTGCTGATGGGCCTCATCACCGCCGTCAACGGCGGCATCGCCGGCGTCGACTCCTTCGTGGGCGGCTACTTCGCCGAGCACTACGGCTTCCGCAGCATCTTCTGGCTGATGGTGGCCCTGGCCGTGGTCGCCACCGCCCTGATCGTCTGGCTGGCCGGCGAAAGCAAGCCGGGCGAGGGCACCCGGATGGACTGGGCGGGTGTGTTCTTCATTGTGGTGGCCGTCGGTGCCCTGCTGACCGCGCTCAACCAGGCCTCCGCCCTTCTGGCCGGCTTCTCTGCCGCAACGCTTGCCTGGTCCGTGGGCCTGGCGGCCGCCGCCGTCGTGGCCTTCGCACTGTTCTGGAACACGGAAAGGCGTTCCAAGCACCCTATGGTGGCGGTGGCCCACCTGCGCCAGCGCGCCACCTGGGCTCCACTGCTGACCACCACGCTGACCATGACGGGCATTTTCGCCGTCATCAATGGCATTGTGCCCGCCTTCGTGCAGGCCGCGGACCCCGGCTTCGGGATCGGCGCCACGGAGATGTCCCTGCTGATCCTTACCCCGTACGCGCTGCTGGGCTGGGTCTTCGGCCCGATCACTGGCCGGCTGGCTCCAGTGCTGGGCTACACCCGCGTGTTGCGCATCGGCATGGCGGGCTCGCTGGTGGCACTGGCCATCATCGGCTTCTTTGGCCTGCACAACCTGGGGCTGATGGTCGCCGGCACCGTGCTGCTGGGCATCATGTACGCCGGCACCGTGAACATCATGCTCAACGGGCTGGGTGTGGTGCTCTCGCCGCAGGGCAATCCGGGGTTCTTGCCGGGCATGAATGCCGGAGCCTTCAACCTGGGCGCCGGGCTGAGCTTCCTGGTGCTGCCGGCCGTACTGGCTGCCGCAGGCTCCATGGGCGGCACGGGTTCCTACCTGGTCACCGTCGTGGTGGCCCTGGTGCTCACGGCCCTGGCGCTCGGCGCCTCGATGCTGATCCCCAAGCCGGTTGAGGCCGAGGTGGCACAGTAACCGTGAACGCACCGACCGTGAATGCACCCACCGGCGCCGCTAACGCCGGCCGCATTGTGGTGGTGGGCTCCCTGAACGCGGACCTGACCATCTACACCGAGCGTTTGCCGCTGCCGGGCGAAACGCTGCACGGCAGCGGCTTTGCCGTGAATCCGGGCGGCAAGAGCGCTAACCAGGCCGTGGCCGCGGCGCGGCTGGGCGGCAATGTCACACTGATCGGTGCGGTGGGCGTGGACGACAACGGCGCCATGCTGCTGGCCTCCACGGCCGGCGCGGGCGTGGACGTCACACGTGTCAGGCAGACCAACGCGCCCACCGGCGTCGCCGTTATTTCCGTGGACGCGGCCGGTGAGAATTCCATCATCATCGCCGCCGGCGCCAACGGAACGCTGGCGCCGGCGCACGTGGACCGGGCGGCCTTCGACGGCGCCGTCGTCGTCGGTTTGTGCCTCGAGGTGCCGTTGGAGACCGTACAGGCGGCAGCGCAGGCCGGGCACGACGCCGGCGCCCGGGTGCTGTTGAACCTCTCACCGTACGCGCCGATTCCGGAGGCTCTGGCGGGGTTGACGGACGTGCTGCTGGTCAACGCCCACGAGGCCTCGCAGTTCCTTGGCGGCTTTGAGCTGCCGTCGCCGGAGGCCCCGGAAGCCGAATGGGAGCCCGCCGTGGCGCAGTTTGCCGCGCACGGGCTGGCGCAGGTGCTGGTGACGCTGGGCTCACAGGGCTCGGTGGTGCTGGACCCCTCCGCCGGCACTCCGGTGGTGCGAATTGCGCCCACCCGGGTCGATGCCGTAGACACCACCGGCGCCGGGGATGCCTTCACCGGCGCCGTCGCCGCGCGCCTGGCCGCCGGGGACGCACTGGTGGACGCCGCCCGCTACGCTTCCGTGGCCGCGGCCATGGCAGCCACCCGCAGGGGCACCCAGACCGCCTACCCCACGGCGGCCGAGCTTAGCAACTTCCGCTAGACCCCGTAACTGATCGTGAGGGCCCGCCTCGGCGGGCCCTCACCGCTGTTCGACCTTACAGCTGTTCGACGTTACAGCTGTTCGACGACGACGTCCGACGGGGCCTTGTCCAGGCGCCAGCCGCGCCAGACCGGGTGCCGGAGCTTCCCTCCTCCGGTCCAGTCGCCGAACGTGACCTCGCCGACGAGCTTGGCGCTCACCCACCGCGCATCCGAGGCGTCCTCCGCCGGCACGTCCGCAAACGGCGACGTCTTGCGCGGCATTGCGTCGAGCTGTTGGCGCAGTTCCTTGAGTTCCCGGGTGCTGAACCCGCTGCCCACCCGGCCCACATAGCGCAGTTTCGGCCCGTCCGGGATGCCCAGCAACAGCGACCCGACCGAGTCGCGGCGGCCGCCGTTGCCCGGGCGCCAGCCGCCGACCACCACCTCCTGGGTCTTCTCGAACTTGAGCTTGAGCCAGGAACGGCTCCGCTGCCCGACGTAGCGCCCGTCGACGCGCTTGGCCATCACGCCCTCCAGTCCTAGCTCCTCGGCGCTCGCCAGGATGTGCCCGACGTCGGCGTCGATCACCTCGGAGAGTTCCACCGGGCAGCCGCCGCCCCGAATCCCGGTGAGGAATGATTCGAGCCGGTCCCGGCGCTCCTTCAGGGGGCTGGGGCGCAGGTCTTGGCGGTCCTCGGTGAGCAGGTCGAAGAGCATCAGCCGCACCGGAGTGGCGGCCTGCGCCTTCGCTACGTCGGCGGGCCTGCTCAGCTTCATCCGTCCCTGCAGCAGCCCGAAGTCGGGCCGGCCGGCCGGCCCGACGGCGATGATCTCGCCGTCGGCGGCGAAGTCCTGCGGCGGCCAGCAGGCCCGGTCTGTGAGTTCCGGGTAGCTGGCGGACATGTCGTTGCCGTTGCGGCTGATCAAACGGATCCGGTCCGCGTCGCCCAGGACCAGGGCCCGGACGCCATCCCATTTAAGTTCGAACAGCCAGTCTTTGTCCGCCAGGTCCGCCCTGGTTCCGGCGCTGGCTAGCATCGGCGCGATTTGTCCCGGGGCCGGGGCGGCGTCCGCGGCAGGGCGGCCGACCGCTCCTTGGCCGACGCCCGGTGCGGCCGGACCCGCCGCACCCGGGGCACCCGCAGCACCTGCCGGACGATTCGCCGTCGTCGCCGGGTGGGCCGCCCGCGCACCCGGGGCGTCCATGAGGTGGATAAGCCATTGGTCGCCGGCCTGGCCGGTGTGGATCAGCGCGAACCTCCGGACACCGCCCAGGCCGCCGCCCTCCTGGCCGGTGAGGGTGGCGATGACTTCCTTGCCCGCGACCCATTTCTCGCACTCGTAGTGCCCGCGGTCCCAGATGCTGACAGTGCCGGCGCCGTACTGGCCCTTGGGGATGCTGCCTTCGAAGTCCGCGTAGTCCATCGGATGGTCCTCGGTCTGGACCGCGAGGTGGTTCTTGGCCTTGGCGGCGGGGACGCCCTTGGGGAGCGCCCAGGACACCAACACCCCATCTCGCTCGAGTCGGAAGTCGTAGTGCAGCCGGCTGGCGTGGTGTTCCTGAATGACGAAACTCTCCCGGAGCGTGCCGCCGTCGTTCCTGCTGAGGTGCTGCTCCGCCGTAAACGGCTCCGGGGTGGCAGCGGCGTCCCGTTTGGTGCGGTACTTTTCCAGCCGGGGGTCGGTGCGGCCCCCGTCGCCGCCGTTACTCGCGGGCCGCTGCGATCCCCGCGCCGCGGGGGCGCCGTCGGCGGCGGCCGCGGGAGCGCCGGTCTGCGCGCCGCCGGAGATGACGGCGAAGGGGTCCTTGCCGGCCTTCACCCGCTTCATCACCTCCTGGTAGTCGAGCTGGTGCAGCGAAGGGGAGCCGAGCTCGCGCCAGGTCCGCGGGGCCGCCACGGTAGGCCGGAGCCGGCCGCGCAGCGAGTAGGGCACGATGGTGGTCTTCGCGGCGCTGTTCTGGCTCCAATCCACCAGCACCTTGCCGGAGCGCAGGGTCTTCTTCATGTCGCTCACGGCCAGCTCCGGGTGGTCCGCCTCCAGCGCCCGGGCCAGTTCGTGCGCGAAATCCGAGACCTGGTCCGAGCTTTGCGTCCCGTCCAGGGCGGCATAGAGGTGGATGCCCTTGCTGCCGCTGGTCACAGGTACCGGCTCCAGGCCCACGTCCTGGAGGATGCCGCGGGCGAGCATGGCAACCTCCACGCACTCGGCCAGACCGGCGCCGTCACCGGGATCCAGATCCAGCACCAGCCGGTCCGGCGGCAGGGCGTTGCCGTGCGGGTCCACCCGCCACTGCGGCACGTGGATCTCCAGGGCCGCGATCTGCGCCAGCCAGGTGAGCGTCGCGGAATCGTTGACCAGAGGGTACTGGATGCTGCGTTCCTTGTGCTTGATGGAGGCGCGCGGCACCCAGCCCGGCGTGGAGTGGTCCAGATTCTTCTGGAAGAACATCTCGCCCGGCGCCGCGGCGGTTCCCACGCCGTGCACCCAACGCTTCCGAGTGGCGGGCCGGTTCGCCGCCGCGGGGATCAGCGCCGGCGCCACCGCGGCGTAGTAAGCGAGGACATCGGCCTTGGTGGTCCCCGTTTCCGGGTACATAATCTTGTCCAGGTTGGTCACCACCAGTTCCCTGCCGTCAACCCGGACGCGTTTCCTACTCTCGGCCAAAACACTTCACCTCCGTGCGGCTCTGGTGTTCACTTGAGCCATGAGAGCCATCTGGAAAGGCGCGATAGCGTTTGGGCTGGTCAACGTGCCGGTCAAGGTCTACAGCGCGACCGAGGACCACGACATCAGCCTGCATCAGGTCCATAACGCCGACGGCGGTCGGATCCGCTACCAGCGCCGGTGCGAGGTATGCAGCAAGATCGTCGACTATGAAGACATCGACAAGGCCTATGAGGACGACGGCACCACGGTGATCCTCAGCCGGGAGGAACTCAAGTCGATCCCGGCGGAGAACAGCCACGAGATCGAGGTGGTGCAGTTCGTCCCCGCCGAGCAGCTCGACCCGATGATGTTTGAGAAGAGCTACTACCTCGAACCGGACGCGAAGTCGCCCAAGGCCTACGTCCTGCTGCGCCGGGCCCTGGAAGACACCGACCGGGTGGCAGTTGTGCAGTTCGCGTTGCGGGAAAAGACCCGGCTTGGCGCGTTGCGGATCCGGGGCGACGTGTTGGTGCTGCAGGGGCTGTTGTGGGCCGATGAGGTGCGCGAGGCGAGCTTCCCCGCGCTCGACACCAGCGTGCGGATCTCGGCGCAGGAGCGGGAGATGTCTGCAGCCCTGGTGGACTCGATGGCAGCCGACTTCGAGCCGGCGCAGTTCACCGACGACTACCAGTTGCAGCTGCGGCAACTGATCGACGCCAAGATCGAGCAGGGCGAGTCGCTGGACACGGAGGAGACCTTCGGCACCCCGGCGGCGGAGGCAGGAACCGGTGAGGTGATCGACCTGATGGACGCGCTGAAGCGCAGCATCGAGCGCAAGCGCGTAGCCGCGGCCGGTGGCGAGGCCGCCAGCGGGGAGACCGGCAGCAAGACGAAAACTGCCGCTGCGAAGGCGCCCCGAGCTAAGGCCGCTCCGAAAACCGCAGCCAAGTCCGCCGCGAAGACCACTGCGGCGAAGAGTACGGCGGCGAAGACCACCGCCGCGAAGACTCGCGCGTCCAAGACGGATGCCCCGAAGGAGGCGCGCAAGGGCGCCTGACCCCGTGCCCGCATTCCACGCCGGCGGCCCCGCCGTCATCGGTCAGAAATTCCGCAGAGCGGAGAGCAGTTCGCTCTTTTTCTTGCCCGAAGAGCCCCTGAGGCCGATCTCCCGTGCCTTTTCCCTCAACTCCGGGACGGTCCAGTCCGCATAGTCCCCGGAAGTGCCGCCCTTCCGGCCCACGGAAGAGTGGCCAAGCTTGGCTGTGGCATTCGAAATGCGTGCTGCTTTCTGCTTCGAGGCGCCGTCCTCCAACAGCGCCTCGTAGAGTTCCGGGCCCTTGATGCTGGGGCGTTGGGAACCTTGCGGCGCCCCCTTCTTAGTGGGCATGGCTAGCGCGGTCCCTCGGCAGCGGGATCGGACGGGTCGTCGTTCGCGGCGGCGCCGTCGACCTCGCCGCGGTCAACAGCGGAACGCCACTCGCCGGATTCGATGCTCGCCTGCACGCTTGCCACGGGGTGATCTCCTTCGGGGCGGGACACGGTTCCTTGCGGATCCATGGCGGCGCCGCGGTTCAAAACTATCGGTGCCGGCCGGTCGTGACAAGCATTCACGTCTCGCACCTAGTGGCTGATGGCCCCAGGGGCGGGCCGGTCGTGTCCGCGGAGGCCCTGGCTCGGTGCAACCACGGGACATGTCCTCCGGGACGGCCCGCCACTGGGCACAGTGCCTATATGTCCACCCGCCGCGGCCAGGGCTGGGCATCTCCTGCGGGGTCGGCCAGGGTCGGCCAGGAAGCTCGGGCATGCGTCCCCCGCGGAGGCCCTGGCTCGGTGCAACCACGGGACATGTCCTCCGGGTCGGCCCGCCACTGGGCACAGTGCCTATATGTCCACCCGCCGCGGCCAGGGCTGGACATGTCCAACTGGGGCGGCAACGAAGACTGGGCATCAAACCACAGAAGGCCGCCGGCCCGCGCCCCGACAGGGCAACGGGCCGGCGGCCATCCGGTGGAACTATTCGGCGTCGTGGTCCGTCTCGAGGATCTGGACGAGGCGGTCCAGGGCGGCGTCGGCGCCCTCGCCCTGGGCACGCAACACCACAACCTCACCGTGAGAAGCGCCCAGACTCATCAGCGACAGGATGCTCGCGGCGGCCATGGCCTCGTCCTCCGGTTCACCGAGACGGGCAATGGTGATGTCGAGGTTGTCGAACTCGCCCGCGGCCTCGGCGAAGATGGCGGCCGGGCGGGCGTGCAGCCCAACTCGGCTGGCGATGGTGGCGTTTCGTTCGGTCATTTCTGCTCCTTGAATTCGGCTTAGGCAGCCAGCTCGGGAAAGTCTGTCGCGGACCAGCTCAAACGGTTACGGGAACCGGTTCCACCGTACCAACGGTCCTCTTGACTGCCCAGCGCTTGAGCGCGATTACGGACAGGGCCGCGACCACCGTGCCCGCCGCGATCGAGACGACGAACATCAAGAAGTTGTCGATGGCGAAGAAAACGAAGATCCCGCCGTGCGGGGCCTTGGACCCGACCCCGGCCGCCATCGAAATTGCGCCGGTCACCGCACCGCCCAGCATGCTGGCGGGGATGACGCGCAGCGGGTCAGCGGCGGCGAACGGGATGGCTCCTTCGGAGATGAAGGAGGCGCCCAGCAGCCACGCCGCCTTGCCGTTTTCCTGCTCGGCCAGGCTGAAGAGCTTCTTGTTCAGCACGGTGGATGCGAGGGCCATGGCCAGCGGGGGCACCATGCCGGTCGCCATCACGGCCGCCATGATCTGCCAGGGCGCCTGGTTGGTAATGGTTGCGGCTCCCAGGCCGGCGACGGCGAACGAATAGGCGACCTTGTTGACGGGTCCGCCGAGGTCGAAGCACATCATGAGGCCCAGGATCACGCCGAGGGCGATGGCACTGGCGCCGGTGAGGCCGGACAACCAGCTGCTGAGGCCCGAGCTGATGGCGGCGATCGGTCCACCCAGGATCAGGAACATCAGGCCGGACGCGACGAGCGAAGCCAGGAGCGGGATGATGACCACCGGCATCAGGCCGCGCAGCCAGCGGGCCACATTGAGCCGTCCGATTACGAGGGCAATGTAGCCGGCGAGCAGGCCGCCGACGATGCCGCCGAGGAAGCCGGCGCCCATGAATCCGGCGACGGCGCCGGCCACGAAGCCTGGCGCGATGCCCGGCCTGTCGGCGATACCGTAGGCGATGTAGCCGGCGAGGGCCGGTACCAGGAAGCCCAGTGATAGAGCACCGATCTTGAACAACACGGCGCCGAGGTAGGCGCCGAGCGGGCCCCAGGCGTTGTCCGGGTACTGGGTCGGCAAATTGAAGAGGCTGTTGTCCACGACGATCGCGTCGGCGTACTTCGTGATCAGGTAGCCGCCCATAAGGAAGCCCAAGGCGATCAGCAGGCCGCCGCCGGCCACGAACGGGATCATGTAGCTGACCCCGGTGAGCAGGGCCTTCTTGAGCTTCTGACCGATGTGCTCGCCCTTTTCCTCGGCCTCATGCTCGGCCTGTTCCTCGGCACCGAAGTGGGGCACGCGTCGGGCATGGGGGTTGTCGGCCGCGGCAAGGGCTTCCTGCACCATCTTGCCCGGCTCGTCGATGCCGCGCTTGACCGGGGCGTTGATGACGGGCTTGCCGGCGAACCGCTCCTTGCCGCGGACGTCGACGTCGACGGCGAAGATGACGGCGTCGGCAGCGGCGATCACGGCCGGGTCCAAGGCCCTGGCACCCGAGGAGCCCTGGGTTTCCACCTGCAGGTCGACGCCCATTTCCTTGGCGGCGGCAACGAGGGAGTCGGCCGCCATGTAGGTGTGGGCGATGCCGGTCGGGCAGGCGGTGACGGCGACGAGCCGCTTGATGCGCTGAGCGCCGGCTCCCGCGGGAGCGGTCGAACCGCTTGCGCCGGCGATCACCGGCGCGGCCGGCGCACCTGCTTCGGCCGGGGCAGCGGCGGGTTTGTCCGCCAGGGCGCCTTCGACCAGTTCCACGACCTCTGCCTGCGTCGCCGCGGCCCGCAAGGCGCCGGTGAAGTCCTTTTTGATCAGGGACCGGGCCAGCCTGGACAGCAGCTTAAGGTGCTCCTGGTCCGCACCCTCCGGGGCGGCGATGAAGAAGACCAGGTCTGCCGGGCCGTCCTTGGCACCGAAATCGACCGGCTGTGACAGCCGTGCCATGGCGAGGGTCGGCTCCAGGACCGCCGTCGAGCGGCAGTGCGGGATCGCGATGCCGCCGGGCACGCCGGTGGCGGTCTTAGACTCCCGGGCGAAGGCGTCGGCGAAAAGCCCCTCGACTTCGGAAGCGCGTCCGTTGGCCGCAACTCTGCCTGCCAGGTGCCGGATCACGTCTTCGGGCGAATTGCCCAGATTCTGGTCGAGTTCGACCAGTTCGGTAGTAATGAGCTGAGTCACTGTCAATCCTTCTTCAGGGTCGTGATGGTTACGGCATCGGGGCTGGTTTGGCGGACTGCCGGGACAGTGGAGCCAGGCAGGGAGGCGGCGGCGGCTCCATGGGCCACCGCCTGACGCAGACAATCGACCGGGGCGGCGCCCTGGCTGGAGGCGAGCAGGTAGCCGGCCAGCGAGGAGTCGCCGGCGCCGACCGTGCTGACCGCATTGACCGGCGGGTGCGTGGCCAGCCACGCGCCGTCGGCCGTCACAAGCACCGCACCCCTGGAACCGAGGGTGGCGAGTACAGCACCCACTCCGGAGCGGACGACGACGGCGGCGGCTGCCGCGGCAGCTTCCGGGTCGGCTTCGAGTTCCTCAGCGGACTTATCCGTGGCGAATCCCGCCGCGGCAGCCAGTTCCCCCAGTTCCTCGGCATTGGGTTTGAGTAGATCCGGTTTCCCCAGAGCGTCTCCGGAGATCGCGGCAGCTAGCGGTGCGCCGGAGGAGTCAACGGCGATGAGGGGTGCCTCGGTGCCGTCCTCGTGCCGGGAGCGTAGCCGCCGGGTGACGGTGGCGTAGAAGTCGGCCGGTACGCCGGGCGGCAGGGACCCGGCGAGGACCACCCAACTGGCGCCACGGGCGGAATCCAGCAGCAACTCGATCAGAGCCTCCTGCTGCTCCGTGCTCAGGACCGGGCCGGGCTCGTTGATCTTGGTGGTGACGCCGCCGGGCTCCGTGAACGCCATGTTGCTGCGCAGCGCCTCGCCGATGGGCAGGGCGGCGAACGGCACGTCAGTGTCCCGCAGCCCCGCCAGGACGGGATCGGCTTCGCCGCCTGGCAGGACCGCCAGGGTCTTCATCCCGGAAGCCACCAGGGCGCGGGAGACATTCACGCCCTTGCCGCCGGACTCCTGCCGGACGGAGACGGCGCGCTGGACCTCCCCCCGGAGCAGCGGGCCGGGCAGTGCCACGGTACGGTCCAGGCTGGGGTTGGCGGTGAGGGTGACGATCATACGACCACCACCTCCACGCCAGCGTCCGCGAGGGCCGCGGCGAGGGCAGGGCTGGGATTCGTGTCTGTGATCAAGGTGTCCAGATCTTTCAGGGAGGCGAACTGGACCAGCGTC
Organism: Arthrobacter sp. UYEF3; assembly: GCF_040546245.1. Classification (NCBI taxonomy): domain Bacteria; kingdom Bacillati; phylum Actinomycetota; class Actinomycetes; order Micrococcales; family Micrococcaceae; genus Arthrobacter; species Arthrobacter sp. UYEF3. The sequence continues at coordinate 99,638 of NZ_JBEPNK010000005.1, read as the reverse complement.
TCCGCGTCCAGCTTGGAGGAGTCAGCCAGCACCACAATGCGGCGCGCTGATTGGACGAAGGCTGCCTTGACGGCTGCTTCTTCAGGATCGGGAGTGCTCAGCCCGAAGGACGCGGAAATGCCGTTGGTCCCGATGAACGCGATATCTGGCCGGATCCGCCGGGCGGCTTCCACGGTGGACTGCCCGACGGCGGCCTGGGTCAGGCCGCGGACCTTGCCGCCGAGCAGGTGCAAGGAGATGCCAGGCTCGCCGGACAGCCTCGCCGCGATGGGCAGCGCGTGGGTGATGACGACGAATTCGACGTCGCCCGTGGCCCCGGCACCTGCGCCTGCTGATCCGGCGCCCTTCGCCGTGCGGGCGGCGAGCAGTGCCGCAAGGACCTCGGTGGTGGAGCCGGCGTCGATCAGGACGCTTCCGGCGCGGCCCTGTGGGATGAGCGCGAGGGCCGCCTCGGCGATCCTGGTCTTTTCGGACGGCCGCTGTACCGTGCGCTCAAGGATGCTTTCTTCAGTGGTGCTGAACCGTTCCGGTGATACTGCGCCCCCATGGACCCGGCGGACAGTGCCGGCGGTCTCGAGGGCGGCCAGGTCGCGGCGGACGGTTTCGGTGGTGATGCTGAAGCGGTCGGCGAGGTCGGTGACGCTGGCCCGGCCGCTGGCGGCGACGAGTTCCATGATCAGTTGCTGGCGTTCCTCGGCGAACACGTGGCCTCCATTGCGACGGGTGATTCGGTGCTGCTGTTGCGGGTGGTGCAGGGCTGGTTCCGGGGATGCTGATCCCGGCCTCGGTGACATCCATCACACCAAAGTGGAATTGATTGACTTTATCTTTGCTCTGTTGGTTTTGTCAATGAAAAACAACAAGAACACAGAAGTGGGTTACGACTAGCGCGGGACGTGCCAAGTAGTTATGACGGGCGGGAGACATGTCCGGTCTTGTAGCCCTGCGGCGGGGGGACATGCCCATTCCTCGGGCCAGGGGTTGGGCATTTCGGGTCTATGTCCATTCCCGAGGTCCCGGGCCGGGCATGTCCACGGGCGCGCCGCGCCGGGGGAGCGTCGGTGAAATGCCGAGGGAACGGCTAGTTAAACGGCGGACGCCGGGCCCGACCGTCACGGTCAGGCCCGGCGTCCGGGTCGGTTGAATGGGGCGGTGCTGCGCCTCTGGATCAGATCCCGGCGTCGCGGCTTTCATTGCGGGTGATGGTCTCGCCGGTGTTGGGGTCGACGACGGAGCGGGTTTCGCTGACGCGGCGGGTCCGGCTGCGACCGGGGGAGGCGAGAATCAGGGACGCGACCAGGCCGATCACGCCGACCGCCATGAGGATGTAGCCGATCATGGTCTGGTCGACGTTCGGGATCAGGCCGGGAGTGATGGCCCAGGCCAGGATGGCGCCGAGGGCGATGAGGAAAATTGAGGAACCGATTCTCATGACTTGCTCCTTGTTGTCCGGAGGGACCGATAGGCATTACTAAGCATGCTGTCCAGCGTCACGCTACAGCCCGGTACATGTCGTTTCAACGATTTTGGCCCGTGCGGCCGCAAATTCGACCCGTAGTCGGCCTGATCGAGCCGACCCTGGTGACTTTTCCGCCACGTTCTCGGGCAATCGCGCCTGTTCCGGACGAGCAACGTGCCGATCCCGGAAGGGCGCGGCTGTAAGCGCCGAAAGAACCGGCCGGCTGAAAGACCGGCCCGCGCGGATGGACCGGGCGGCGGAAGACCACCGCACGGTGGCTAGGCTGGCTACATGGAGACGGTCGCCTGGTCAAAGCCGGAGCCCGAGCGCGCCGGCACGCCGCTGCTGGTGATGCTGCACGGCTACGGCACGGATGAGACCCGCATGGCGGAACTGTTTGGCAGCCTGCCGTCCGAGTTCAGCTGCGCCGCCCTGCGAGGACCGAAGGTGATCGGCGACGACTACGGCTGGTTTCTGCTGGACTACTTCCTCACCCACGACTTCGCGGATGTCGTCTCTGCCACCAATTCGGTTTTCGCCTGGATCGAGGCGGTCAAGGCACGGCATAGCAGTGTCAGCCTTTTGGGCTACTCCCAGGGCATGGCGATGGCGAGCACGCTGCTGCGGCTGCGGCCGGAGGCGTTCCGCGCGGTTGTCGGGCTGTCTGGCTTCGTGCTGGACAACGAGCTGCTGGCCATGAGCGAGTCCTTCGACACGCAGCCCCCGTTCTTCTGGGGGCGGGACAAGCAGGACTCCGTGATCAACGACGCCGCTACGGCGCATACCGAGGAGTGGCTGCACCAGAACACACAGCTCACGGCACGAAGCTATCCCGGCATGGGACACTCGATCGCCCCGGCCGAACTCGTGGATGTGTGCGCCTTTTTACGCCACTACGTGCTGCGCTAAACGACGTCGGCCGTGCCCGCCGCCGCGACCCGTGCCCCGAGCCGCGGCCGCCTCTTGCGCACCGAATTTGTAAGCGCTTACACTTTATTTTGGCCATTTTGATCGGCCCGCTACCGCAGGGGGAAGAAAGGTCCAGGCCCGTGTCGCATGGCTAAGGCTCCACGCGTGTCCATCCCGAACGTCCCCGCCATTGCCGCGGGAAGCCGTCGCCTAGGACTGACCCCGATTGCCCGCCGGGCCGCGGCTCAGAGCCGGCCCGCGGCCGACCTGCCGGTCGAAAGACGCCACCATCCGGAGGTTCCGCCTCTCCCCGCCCACCAGATGCGGAGAAACAGGCGGTCAAAGCCCGGGACCGCCCGCCGCCGACACGGATGCCGGCCAACGCCCCGATCAGCGCCCGTCGTCCCGATGCTGTCCGGCTGCGCCGGTGACCGCCCAGCACTTTCAACGCCACCGTCTGAGAGGACATCCGATCCATGACTGCAATTTCCAACGGCGCCCCCGGCGCAAGCGGCGTGCTCTCCGGCGCGTCCGCCATCCTGTTCGACCTCGACGGCGTCCTGACCCCCACCGCTGTGGTGCACGAGCGCGCCTGGCAGGAACTCTTCGACGGCTTCCTCAAAGGCGTGCCCGAGGCAGCGCATTACCGCGGGAGCGACTACTTCGACCACATCGACGGCAAGCCCCGCTTCGACGGCGTCCGCGACTTCCTGGCCTCACGGAACATCGTGCTGCCCGAGGGCCCGGCCGACGATGATCCGGCCCACAACACCGTCCACGGCCTCGGCAACCGCAAAAACAAGGTCTTCAACGACATTGTCGCCTCCGGCGGCGTGAAACCGTATGAAGGTTCCGTCCGTCTTATTGAGGCCGCGCTCAAGCGCGGACTCAAGCTCGCCGTCGTCTCCTCCTCCCGAAACGCCGTCCCGGTGCTCAAGGCCGCCGGTCTCTCGGACCATTTTCCGGTGGTGGTCGACGGCGTCGTCGCGGTCTCCGAAGGCCTGCCCGGCAAACCCAGCCCGGCCACGTACCAATATGCCGCCCGCCTGCTGGGCCTGCCCAGTGAAGAATGCGTCGTCGTCGAAGACGCCGTCTCCGGTGTCCAGGCTGGAAGCGCGGGGAGCTTCCACTCGGTCATCGGCGTGGACCGAGGAGCGGGCCGGGCGGCCCTGCTCGACGCCGGCGCCACGATTGTGGTCAACGACCTGGCCGAACTGCTCTAGCCGGCGGGCCACCGCAGCACCGAACCCGCAGCACCGAACCCGCAGCACCGAACCCGCAGCACCGAACCCGCACCAACCGGCCCGCGGCACCCACCCGCACAACCCCGCACTGCCAAAGGACCCCACCATGGCTCTCATCACTTCGGACCGCGCCAGGTTCCCCAACGATCCCTGGCAGCTCGTGGAAACCGTCCACCTGCCGGGCAACGCCGGAGCCCTGGAGACCCTCTTCAGTCTCGGCAATGGCCACCTTGGCATCCGGGGCGCGCATTGGGCCGCCGCGGATGCCGACCTTCCGGGCAGCTTCATCAACGGCTTCCACGAGATCTGGGATATCAAGCACGCCGAAAACGCCTACGGCTTCGCCCGCACGGGCCAGCGCATCCTCTACATCCCGGACGCCAACAACTTCGTCGTGGTGATTGACGGCGAGCTGCTCAGCCTGGCGGAGTCCACGGTCCTGGACTACCGGCGGAGCGTGGACTTCGCGACCGGCGTATACGAATGCCGGATCGTCTGGCAGTGCCGCTCCGGCGCCACCGTGACCACCACTGAACGCCGCGCGGTTGGGTACGGGGCCCGCGGGGCCCTCGGCATCTCGCTGGAAGTCGCGGCCGACTGTGAGATCTCCGCCGACGTGACCTCGGCCGTGGTGAACCGGCAGGACCGGCCGGCGGCGGAGCACTCGGGCCATGACCCGCGGCGCGCCGGCCGGCACGCCGGCCGCGTGCTGCTCCCGGTGCGGCTCGACGGCGGCGACGGCTCACTCCGGCTGTCGTGGGAAGCGGTCGAGTCCAAGCAGCGGCTCGGCATGGCCGTTGACCACTGGACCTCCGCCGGCATCCAGCCGTTCGACACCCTGATCGACCAGGACGAGAGCAGCGTCCGCTATGTCCTCGCCGTCAGCGCGGACGCTCCGTTCGTACTGGAAAAAAGCGTCAGCTATGCGGTGGGCGGGGCCCCGGACGAGGACCTTGCCGACAGCGCCGAAGCCGCCCTGCTGCCGGTGGCGGCAATTTTCGCCCAGAGCCAGGCCCACTACCGCGACTACTGGACCACCAGCGACATCGTAGTGGGCGGCCAGCCCGAACTGCAGCAGGCCGTCCGCTGGAACCTCTTCCAACTGGCCCAGGCCACTGCCTGCGCGGACGTCGCCGGCATCCCGGCCAAGGGCGTGTCAGGTTCCGGTTACGACGGACACTACTTCTGGGACCAAGAGGTGTACCTGCTGCCATATCTGACCTACACCAGCCCCGGCAACGCCCGCCAGGTCCTAGAATTCCGCCATCAAATGCTCCCCGAAGCCAGGGTCCGCGCCAGGGAGCTCAGCGTGGAGGGCGCCCTGTTCCCCTGGCGCACCATCAACGGACTGGAGGCCAGCGCCTACTACGCCGCCGGCACCGCGCAGTTCCACATCGCCGCCGCTGTCGCGTTCGCCACGAACCGCTACAACTGGGCCGCCGGGGATGCGGAGTTCAAGGCCACCCTTGGCGCCGAGCTGCTGATCGAGACGGCGCGGATGTGGGCATCGCTGGGCTTCTTCGGCCAGGACGGTCTGTTCCACATCCACGGGGTTACGGGCCCGGACGAGTACACCGCCGTCGTCAATGACAACCTGTACACCAACGTCATGGCCCGCTTCAATCTGCGGGCCGCCGCCGCGCTGGACCACCCGGCGATCGGCGACACCGAGCGGGAGCTCTGGGGGCAGTCCGCAAACCGGATGCAGCTGCCCTACGACGAGGATCTCCAGGTCTACTCGCAGGACAACGACTTCATGACCCTCGAGCCGTGGGACTGGGACACGCCGCGATCCAAGTACCCGCTGCTGCTGCACTTCCACCCGCTGGTGATCTACCGGCACCAGGTCCTCAAACAGGCTGACACGGTACTGGCGATGTTCCTGCAGTGGCAGGACTTCAGCGCCGAGGAGAAACGACGCGCCTTCGACTTCTACGACCCGATCACCACCGGGGATTCCACCCTGTCCGCGTGCGTGCAGGGCATCATGGCCGCGGAGGTAGGCCACGGTGACGCCGCACTGGGACACTTCATCCACGCCCTGTACATCGACCTTGACGATAGCCACGGCAACTCGATCGACGGCGTGCACATCGCCTCCGCCGGCGGGGTCTGGAGCGCGCTGGTCAGCGGATTCGCGGGGCTCCGGGACCAGGGCGAAGTTCCGTACTTCGATCCGCGGTTGCCTGCCGAATGGGATTCCCTGGACTTTCACCTGTTGCTGCGGGGCGGCCTGCTGCACGTCGAACTGGACCATGCGGCGCTCACCCTGACCCTCCGCGGTGCTGCGCCGATGGAGGTCGATGTGCGGGGCGAACGCCTCATGGTTGGCAGCGAGCCGGTGCACGTGCGCCTGCATGCCGTGGTGGGCCCACCGCCCACGGTGTTCCCCAGCGGCCCGCCGACGTCGTCCATCCCGGCGGTGCGCGCCGTTAACTAGCCGGGAGGCATACTGTGAAGATGAAATTCACCACGACGATCCAGGGCAGCGGCACGAAAGCCGGTATCGAGGTCCCCGAGGACCTTGTCAACGCGCTCGGCGCCGGCAGGCGGCCGCCCGTGGTCGTGACAATCAACGGCCAGAGCTACCGCAGCAGCATTGCGGTGATGGGCGGCCGGAACATGGTGGGAGTCAGCGCTGCCAACCGTGAACTGACCGGCGCCGCAGCGGGGGACACCGTGGAGGTGGACATCGCACTGGACACCCAGCCGCGGACCATCGACGTTCCCGAAGACCTCGCCGCTGCCCTGGATGCGGAACCCCTGGCGAAGGCGTTCTACGCGACGCTGAACTACAGCAGCCAGCGACGTTACGTCGAGCCGATCGCGGATGCCAAAACGGCGGAAACCCGCTCCCGCCGGATCGCCAAGATCGTTACCGATCTCAACGCAGGCAAGAAATAGCTCGGCCGGAGGCGTTTGCCGGCGGCTGAGGAACTACCCCGAAGAGGACGGCGGCCCGTGGCCTAGTGTTAGCGGTGGGGCGAAGTTCAGCACCCTTACGATTTACGGAGAGGCGATGATGGCCAAGCGCAGCAACCCGGCAATGAAAATTGCCCAGAAGACCGCCCACAGCGCAATGTTCGACGCCGACGGCAAGCCCAAGCCGGGCGTTCACAACGTGCTCCTGCGCGCGGTGGAAATCCAGCGGCCGCTGGTTCTGGCTAACCTGCGCCGGCTGCAGCGGAAGCACCCGAGCGCCACCGCGGCGCAGCTCGCGGCCAGGCTGGAACGCAACTACCTGGCGGCGGTCACCGGGGGCGGGGCGCTCGTCGGCGGCTCCGCCGTTATCCCCGGTGTCGGCACTGTGGCCGCCCTGGGGCTTTCAGCCGTGGCGACGGTCGGATTCCTGGAGGCCACCGCACTGTACGCCACGTCGCTGGCGGAACTCCATGGCGTGCGGATGGTGGATCCGGAGAAAGCCAGCACCCTGGTTATGGCCATCATGCTCGGCGAGGAAGGCACGGCGTTGCTGAGTTCGTTGAGCGGCCAGGCTGCCGGCCAGGGCGCCGGACCCACGCAGGCCTGGGGCTCGCTGTTCGCCCGCCGGGGGCCGTTGATCGGATTCGGCTCGGTGCGGCAGCGGATCCAGCAGGCCTTCCTGCGGAACCTGCTCAAGCGCCAGGGCACCGCCTTGCTGGGTCGGGCGCTGCCGTTCGGCGTGGGCGCCGTGGTCGGCGGAGTCGGCAACCGGATGATGGGACGCGCCGTCATCGAAAACGCCAAGGAGGCCTTTGGTGCCATGCCGGAGACCATCCCAGGGGAGCTGTTGTCCGGCACGGCCCGCACAGCCGGCGAAATCAACCCGAAGGACCTTGCCCAGCCACCGCCCGCTCCGGACCGTGAAATGAAAGGCGGCAGCGGTGGACCTGAACGCTGACCTGGGGGAGTCCTTCGGCTCCTGGACCATGGGTAATGACGCCGCGATGTTCCCGCTCGTCACCAGCGCCAGCGTGGCCTGCGGCATGCACGCCGGGGACCCCGTCACCATGCTCGACACCTGTCGCGCGGCGTACGAGCTCAACGTCAAGGTCGGCGCGCACCTGGGCTATCCTGACCTCGCCGGCTTCGGCCTTCGCGCCATGGACATGACTTTCGACGACCTCTTCGGGGCCGTCCTCTACCAGCTCGGGGCGCTCGACGGCGTAGCGCACGCGGTGGGCGCCTCGGTGGACTACGTTAAGGTGCATGGCGGCCTCTACGACCGCACGTTGCACGACGCCGAACAGGCCTCCGCCGTCGTCGCCGCCGTCCAGGCCTACGACCCGGGATTGCCGTTCCTTGGCCTGGAGGGCTCGACCCTGCTCGTTGCCGCCCGCGAGGCCGGCCATCCCGTCTTCCATGAGGCCTTCGCCGACCGCGCCTACCTTCCGGATGGGACTCTGGTGCCCCGGCTGGAGGAGGAATCGATGATCGTGGCCGTGGACGAGATCGTTGAGCGGGCGCTCCGCCTTGCCCTCAAGGGCGAAGTCCTGGCCATCGACGGGACCGTCGTCACGCTCACACCCCATTCCCTGCGCCTGCACGCCGACACCCCCGGTGGTGTGGCCGCGGCCGCCGCCGTCCGCGCCGCCCTGGAACAGGGAGGCGTGGAGCTGGAGTCCTTCGCCTAGCGGAATAATTCCTTTGCGCTTCCGACTTCAGAATTAGGAGAATCAGCAACTTGCGGCGGATTTTGCCCGGGGACGCTGGCCTCAGACGTTCATCCAGCCGAAGGAGAGCGACATGGCCAAGTTCCTGTTCGGAGCGGTTCCCTTTTTTATTGCCCTCGCGGTTGTATCCGCCTTGTTTGGGATCACCCGATCGAGGAACAGGGTGCGAGCCTTCAAGGTGGCTGCCATGTCCCTGGCTGCAGCCGGCGTCGCCTTTGTTCTGTCCGTGATCGTCGGGTCCGCGGGCGCGATACCGGTCTAGCCGAAGACCAAGTGCGCCGCGGTGAAGATGGCGATCCCTGCCAGGGCCCCCACCACGGTGCCGTTGATCCGGATGAACTGCAGGTCCCTGCCCACTTGGAGCTCGATTTTCTGCGAGGTCTCCTCGGCGTCCCAGCGGGCCACGGTTTCGGTGATCACGCCGGCAATGTCCGAGCGGTAGTTGTTCACGAGGTAGCCCGCGGCGTCGCCGATCCAGGTGTTCACCTTGCCGGCCAGCTCGGGGTCGACCACCAGGCGGGTGCCGAAGTCGTGCACGGCGGCCTTAAAACGCACCGTCAGCTCGCTGTGCGGATCGTCGACGGCGGTGAGCAGCGCGGCCTTGATCGTCCCCCAGGTGCGGGAGGCGAGTTCGCGGACCTCCGGGTCGCCGAGCACCTGGGCCTTTACGCCTTCGGCGCGTGCGATCATGACCGGATCGTGCTGCAGGTCGAACGCCAGTTCCTTGAGGTACTTGTCGATTGACAGCCGGACCTGATGCTGCGGATCCGACTGCACGGCCCGGGTGAACTTCAGGATCTCCACGTAGACCTTGTCCCCCACCAGCCCGTCCACGAAGCTGGGCACCCAGGTGGGGGAGCGGTCCGTGACCAGCCGGTTCACCGTCTCCTGGTTGTCCCGTACCCAGTCCACGGCCCGGTCCATGAGGAGGTCCACGAGCGCGTGGTGGTGGCCGTCCTCGAACACGCGCTGGGCGAGCCGGCCCACCGGGGGTCCCCACGGGGGAGTCAGCAGGTGCCGGCGGACCATGCCTTCGATGACCGCCTGGACGTCGTCGTCGTTCAGTACCGTGAACGCGCCGCGGATCACCGCAGCGCCTTCCTTGGCCACCCGCTCGGCGCCGCCAGGCCCGGACAGCCAGCCGCCGACCTTCCGGGCGATGTCCACGCTGGCCAGCTTCTCCTTCACCACCTGCTCGGAGAGGAAGTTGGTCTCGACGAATTCGCCCAGCGACGCCCCGATCTGGTCCTTCCGGCGCGGAATGATCGCGGTATGCGGAATCTTCAGGCCCATCGGGTACTTGAACAGCGCGGTCACGGCGAACCAGTCCGCGAGGGCGCCCACCATGCCGCCCTCCGCTGCGGCCCGCACGTACTCGAGCCACGGGTACTGCTTCTGCAAGGCGAAGGCAACGACGAAAATGACAGCCATGCCAATCAGCAGCGACACCGCCAGCAGCTTCATTTTCCGCAGCGCCGCGGCCTTGCCGGCATCCGCGGCGGAAAGCCGGTGTTCGGCAACGGGCGCACGGGTGGCCGGACGGACGGGTTGCTCAGTGTTCACCTGCATGTCCCCAGCCTAGCCCGGCATCTGCATCGGACGTCCGCTAACGTGTCAGCATGACCACCGAGGAGTCCGCCGCCGCCCGCCCGCTCGTCTACGCCCACCGGGGGTCCAGCGGAGCCTTCGCTGAGCACACCCGTGCCGCCTATCTCCAGGCGATCGCCGACGGCGCCGACGGCGTCGAGTGCGACGTTCACCTGACCCGCGACCAGCACGCGGTTCTGCTCCACGACGCCAATCTCGACCGCACCTCGGACGGGACCGGCCCGGTTGCGGACCGCACCCTGGAGGAACTGCGGCTGCTGGACTTCTGCTCCTGGAAGGGCGCCAGGATACCCGAAGAATACGGAGCCCGGTCCGAACAGTTCCTGACGCTCCCGGAGCTGCTGGACCTCCTCCGCCAGGCCGGCCGCGAGATCGGGCTGGCGATTGAACTCAAGCATCCGAGCCCCTACCAGCTCAAGCTCGAGGACCGGGTCCTGGCGGTCCTCGAGGCCGAAGGCTGGGACCGTGCCACGTCGATGCTGGACAACATCCGGGTCTCCTTCATGAGCTTCAGCCCCGACTCCGTGAAGCACCTGCTCCAGTCGGTGCCGGCCGCAGCCATCTGCCAGCTGGTGGACGACGTGAACGTGGCGGAAATCCGGGAGGAAATGGGGCTTGGACCGCTTACCGGCGGTGCCCTGGCAAACGTCCTGAAAGCGGCGCAGACCGAGGGGGAACGGATCCTGGACGACTGCGAAGTGGGCCTGGCCGGGCCCGGGATTGGCTACGTCCGCGGACACGCCCGCACTGTCCGTCGTTGGCTTGACTCGGGCCGCCGCTTCCGCGTCTGGACCGTCGATTCGGCGGCGGACGTTGCCCTCTGCCGGGAACTGGGAATCCAGGAGATCACCACCAACCGGCCCGCCGAAGTGCTCTCCCAGATGCTGGCCTCACTGTAAGGTCGCCGCTGCGCTGCGCCGGCAACTAACAAGCACTGGGCTCAGCCTCTCGGCCGGAAATCTACAGGCTAAGCCGCCAGGTCCCGCCGCCGCCAGCCGAGGTAGCCCAGCGCCGCCAGGGCGGCGGCGACGGCGATCAAGGCCAGCAGCGCGGGCACCGCGTCCAAACTCACCGGCAGCAGCGGCGAATGCCGGAACGGTGAGAGCTCCATCAACCATCCGGGGGCATTCCACAGCACGCCGAACTCACCCAACGCCACGAAGGCAAGGAGCACGCCCCAGACCGACCCGGCCAGCCGCGGCACCCAGCCGAACACCGCCAGGGCCACGCTGGTCAGCACCCACGCGGCGGGAATCTGGGCGAGCGAGGCCAAGGCCGCTCGGCCGATCAGACCGGTGTCCTGGACTGCGAGGGCGGCCCCGACGCCGATCGACACACCGGTCAGCGCCATCAGCGCGGCGACGCCGGCCAGCGCGAAAGCGTAATGGCTGCTCGCCCAGCGGCTGCGTGTGGTGGCAGTCCCCAGCAGGGCCTCGGTGTGGCCCGCAGCTTCCTCGCCGCGCAGGTGGTTCGCCGCAGCCACGCCGTAGGCCGCGGCCAGCAGGCCCATAATGCTGATTTCCGCGGCCAGGAAGGCATCCCGCAGTGCTGACGCCCCGCCCAATAGTTTGATCAGGTCCTGGGCGTTCGGGGAGCTCAGCATCTCCGCCACGTTGGCGACCAAGGACCCGACCACGACGCCGAAGACGACGAACGACACGGCCCACGCCAGCCACACCCGAAACTGCAGCCGCACGGCCAAGGCCCAGACGCCGGTGAGCGAGCCCACCGCAGGGCCGGGCCGCTCGTCGCGCAGCCCGGCGCCAAGATCCCGGCGGGCCCGGAGGGTAAAAGCAGTTGGGATGAGGAGGATGCAGAGCGCAACCGGTAGCGCCAGCACCCACCAGTGGTCCCCGGCGAATGCCCTGATTTGTTGGTTCCAGCCGATCGGGGAAAGCCAGGAGAGCAGCGAGGGACCCGGTTCGGAGAGGTCGCCGACCGCGCGCAGGCCGTAGGTAACCGCGACGATTCCAACACCGAGACCGGTGGCGGCCCGGGCGCTCGCGGTCAGTTGCGCCGCCACACCCCCGACGGCGCAGAAAGCCATCCCGGTGGCGGTCCAGCCGAGGCCGAAGGCCAGCGAACCGGCGCCCGCAAGACCGCCGGCGGCCAGGCCGGCGCCGGACAGCAGCCCCACGCCCAGGCTGGTGGCCAAACCGATACTGAGGGCGGCAGCCAGCGGAGCGTCGCGTCCCAGCCGGCCGCCACTGAGCAACTCGAGCCGGCCGCTCTCCTCGTCGGCCCGGGTATGCCGGATGATGAGGACGACCATGAGGACCGCGAGGATGGCGGTCATGAACGCTGTGTACTTGATCAGCGACAGGGCCCCGAGCGAGGCCGGATCGTAGATGCGTCCGAACATCGCCACGATCGAGGCGGTAGCATTCAGGGCGTTGGCGGCTGCGACACGGCTGCGCTGATCCGGGTAGAGCTCGGCGCCGGCCGCCGCCGTCGAATACGTAACGACGGCGAAACCGAGTACCCACACCGGCAGCAGCCAGCGGTCCCGGCGCAACCCCAACCTGATCAGCATCCCGGTGCCGGCCAGCGTCTCACGCATTGTCCGGCCCGCCCGGAACGGCAGCTGAACCGCCGCCCCGGCCCGCAGCAGCGGCGCCCAAGGCCCCCGAACCGGCGTCGCGGGAACCGGCGTCGCGGGAACCGGCGTCGCGGGAGCCCGCGTCGCCCTCCCGGCGGCGGCCCGCACCGCCGCCGGAGCCATAGTGCCGCAGGAAGAGGTCCTCGAGCGTGGGCGGGGTGCTGGTGAGCGCCCGCAATCCGGCGCCCGTCAGGGCCTGCAGGAGCGGACCCAGCCCGGCGGGATCCACCTGGGCGCTGATCCGGTGATTGGCCACCACCACATCGTGCACGCCGGGCAGGCGTTCCAGCCCCGGCGGTACAGCGTCGACGTCGGCCGTGACCGACGCGCGCGTCAGGTGCCGCAACTGGTCCAGCGGGCCGGTCTCCACCACCTGGCCGGCCCTGATAATGCTGACCCGGTCGGAGAGCGCCTCGGCTTCGCTGAGGATGTGGCTGCTCAGCAACACGGTGCGCCCCTGCGCCCGGAGTTCGCGCACGCAGCCGCGGAAGGCGTCCTCCATCAGCGGGTCCAACCCGCTGGTGGGTTCGTCCAGCAGGAACAATTCGGCATCGGTGGCCAGCGCTGCGACGAGTGCCACCTTTTGCCGGTTGCCCTTGGAATAGGTGCGGGCCTTCTTGGTGGGATCCAGCTCGAAGAGCTCCAGCAGCCGGTCCCGCCGGTCCCGATCCTGGCCGCCTTGCAGCTTGCCAAGCAACTCGATCACCTCTCCGCCGGTCAGGTTGGGCCACAGGGACACATCCCCCGGAACGTAGGCCAGCCGGCGGTGCAGTGTCGCAACGTCGCGCCAGGGATCCAGCCCGAGTACCCGGACAGAACCCGCATTGGACCGCAGCATGCCCAGCAGCAGCCGCAGCGTGGTCGATTTGCCGGCCCCGTTAGGTCCCAGGAAGCCGTGCACTTCGCCGGCGGCCACCTCGAAGTCCAGGCCATTGAGGGCAGTAACGGCCCCAAAGCGTTTCACGACCCCGGTCATCTCCACGACACTGCTCATAGTCAAAAAGGTACGCCTGGTTGCTCCGCGGGGACCCTGCGGAAGGTCCCCGTTTTCGCAGCCCCTGGGTGCAGGGCGCGGATTAGGTTACGGAGCGGTGAGCTGCCCGGTTAGCAGGCCCCCCGCTGCTGTGGTTGCATGGTTCCATGTCTTTCCGCTGGTCACCCCGGGCAACCGAGACTCTTTTTCCATGGCGGCCCTGAGCGGGCTGCCGGTGAACCGGTGAAGCTCACGCAGTCCCCGGCCGCCCGCGTCGGGCTCTCCATCAGCATCGCCACCGGGCTTTACGGGGTGTCCTTCGGGGCCCTGTCCGTGACCTCCGGGCTCGATTTTTGGCAGACCATGGCGCTGAGCCTGCTGCTCTTCAGCGGCGGCTCGCAGTTCGCCTTCATCGGCGTCGTGGCCGGGGGCGGTTCCGGCGTCGCGGCCATGAGCGCGGCCACCCTGCTGGGCATGCGCAACGGCATTTACGGCATGCAGCTCAACGCGCTGCTGCAGCCCCGGGGCTGGCGCCGGTTCGCCGCGGCCCACGTTACGATCGACGAATCGACCGCCACGAGCACCGGCCAGACGGATCCGGCGGAGCAGCGCCGCGGCTTCTGGACCGCCGGCATCGGCATCTTCGTGCTCTGGAATCTCTTCACCGCCGTCGGGGCGCTGGCCGGCGCTGCGCTCGGCGACCCGAAGCAGTGGGGGCTCGACGGCGCCGCCGTGGCGGCGTTTCTGGGCCTGCTGTGGCCGCGGCTCAAGGGCCGCGAACCCGTCGCGATCGCCGTCGTCTGCGCGCTGGCCACCGTCCTTGCCGTACCGTTTGTGCCTGCGGGGGTACCGATCCTGGTCGCCGCCCTGGTCGCCGCGGTGGTCGGCTGGTTCAGCCATGGTCGCAGCGACGAGGGACTGGAGCCCGACGTAGATCCATACGCCGAGCAGCACCAGGGAGCCCCGCGCGCTGACCGCGGCGCGGGGGAGGACTCATGACGCTCTGGGGCTGGCTCCTGCTGTCCTGCGTGCTGGCCTACGCCTGGAAACTGGTGGGGTACCTCGTGCCAGCCAGCCTGCTGCGCGATCCCCGGATGTCCCGGATCGCCGGCACCATGACGATCGGCCTGTTGGCCTCCCTGACGGTGGTGAACACCGTGGCGGCCGGGCAGTCCCTGGCGCTGGACGCCAGGCTCGGCGCTCTCGCTGCGGCTGCCGTTGCCTTGTGGTTCCGGGCGCCGTTCCTGGTGGTGGTCCTGGCCGGTGCCGGAGCAGCCGCCGGGCTGCGGCTGCTCGGCTGGAACTGAGGCGCAGCCGGTGCTCAACGGCCTTTCGCCCCTTGTTGGGCCGTCCGGCCGGTGGGAACATTTGATGATGACCGAAAAAGACGAGCCGATTGCCGCTGCCTCCGGCCCGGGGGATCCGGAGAAAGCGACCCCTGACGCGGTAAAACCGAACCCGGCGGCGCCCGCTCCGCAGGCTGCCGGCAAGGCTCATCCTCCCAAGGCGCACGAACACTTCGTTTCCCCCGGCGCCGAATCGACCCGGGAACTGCGCGACATGGCACGCCGCCGGCGGGAGGCCGAAGAGAAGCTGCAGCAGCACCTGCAGGAGGCCAAGGAAAAGCCTGCTGATGGTTAGGGTAGGAACGAACGGCCGGGCCGGGCCGTCGACTGCTGACCACGGTCATCTCTGACCGGTCCCCTCCCCGCGCTAGCCCGGGCTCACACCAACGGCGCACTGAAACTTGTCCAACGCATCGACCACCTGCTTCAGATGCCGCGTTCCACGATCTACGGCCACCTCAACAAATCCAGCAGCGCGGGATGAAGCGATGCGGTCCAGGACGTTGTTGCCGCGGCCACCCTTCTCGGTCCATCGGCTCAGGGTGCCCTAGGATTCGTTAGCGCCCCAGGCCACAGTGGCGGCACCGCTGTAGCGGGCCAGGACCGCGGAGAGCGTGACGACAGTGGGTGTCTTGTTGGCGCAGCCCCTCGCGGTTGACGACGTCCACGGTGGGGTGCCGGCCCAGTGCTCGCTTACGGTCCGGAAGTCATCGCGCTCGGCGAGTTCTTCGGCGGGAGGGTCCGGACGCAGGCCGAGCCTGGCCATGGCCGTCGCTTCCTACTTATGAACCCTGCCTGACGGGCTTTCGGACCTGCCACGCGCTGGGTGCTGAAGCGCTCCTGCAGTCGGCTGGCCCCGTTCCTCGACGGCCGCGATTCTGCGCCGCCTGGACGTTTCTCGTGGCCTGGTTTAACAGTCCGTCCGGGCCGAGCGTTCGATTCCCTGCTCGAGTGCCTGGGTCAGGGTCCGTTGCGTCGCGTCTTGCTGAACCGATTCAGTGGCCATGGGCTCCTGGTTCCGGTGAAAGTCAGTTCTTTGTTCAGGAGTCGCCCGGGGAGTCAGGCCAAACCCGGATCCATCCTTATTCCAACATTCCCTTTGATCCGGGGGCACCGGCCCGGGCGGGGGCAGTAGTTCGTCGCCGCTCAGGTCTGCGGCCACCGAGGGCGAAGGATTATCGTGACGTAACCGCTGCAGGCGGATCAGGGCTGTGGCTGCTATGGCGAACCAGGCGATGTTGGCGGCCACCGACGGCCAGGCGTTATGGTAGGCGCCGTTGACGAGCAACGCCATGGCCCCGACCAGGTTAGCGCTTTGGAAGGTCCTGCCGTTCGGGATCCGGCCGAGGGAAAAGAGCGTGTACCCGGCCAGCACGGCCAGCGCACCGAACCAGCCGGAGCATTCAGCCAGCAAACTCATGGCGGTGCGAGTCCTTTCAAAATCGGGGATGGCGGGGGTGCCGGCAGCCGGAAGCCCGGGCCGCCGCAACAACCGACTCAGGCGACTTCGGGTGCTTTAGCGGGCGGTGAAGGCCGGCTCGGCAACCTCCGCGACATGTAGCTCGTTTCCCCTCAGCACCACCTCGGCGAACTGCCATAAGATGGCGCCCGTTGGTGCGTGGATAACCATGTCACGACGCAGCGGCATCTGGAGGATCGAACCACCGTCTGGCTGTGGTTGCCATCGCGGGACTCCGGGGGCAGTCAGAGCCTTGAGTGCCAGCGGGTGCAGCGAGGCCACTTCGGCCGGATGACGGCGGGGCCGGGGAGGCTCACCCAGCAGGACGACTACGGGTGTGATCACGATGCCGCGGCTGGCCGGGAAATCGTCCAGTAGGCCAACGACGTCGTCGCGCAATGCCAGGATCCCGGTTTCCTCATGCAACTCGCGCAGCGCGGTGTCCACGAGGTCTTCGCCCGGATCCATGCGTCCGCCCGGAAGCGCCCATTGTCCGGCGTTGGAGCCCCTGGCCGCACGCTTGATGATCAGGAAGTGAAGGGAGCCGGACCACGGATAGACGGTGATGGCGACTGCGGCCCGGCGCACTCCGGGGTCTTCCCGACCAGCAGTGTGGCGGGTTCGGTGCTCCATGCGGGAACGCCAGAGCGAACGAACTTCACTATGCGGCCCGGCCATCTGCGCCACCGTCAAACCACGCTGTCGGACAGGGTGAGTTCCTTGTCAACAATGGACACCAGCATGGTCCGCATGACATCAACGGTCATGTCAGGGGCGCCGGTGAGGATCTTGATCGCCGCGCCGTCAGTGGCCGAGGTCAGCAGACGTGCGAACCCTATGGGATCAAGATCACGGAAAATTCCCTGCCGCTGGCCGCGCCGGACGATGCTGACGACCGCATCCATCCAACGCGCGTAGAAGTCATTGTGGATTGGCCGCAGCGAAGGGTTAAGGCAGGTTTCAGACCAGAACTGGAGCCAGATGGACCACTCGTTCCGTACCTGGATGCCAACCGGCAGCTGAAGTTCGATCAGGGCCAGCAGGCGCTTGTGCGCGTTGTTTACCTGGCTCAGCACGGCACCTTGGCGATCGAACGCCTGGTCCACGCAGTAGCGCAGTGCTTCGCGAAGGACATCGTCCTTGCCGGGAAAGTAGTAGTGGATGGTACCGGTACTGGTGCCGCAGATCCTGGCGATGTCCTGTACCCGGACATGGTGATATCCGCGCTCGGCTATCAGCTGCCACGCGGCTTCAAGAATGGCGTTCCTGCGTTCCTGGGATCCCCTGGCATCCGCCGTATCGCTCATTGCAGTTCCTTCCAGATACTGGAACATCACTTGTATCGACGACTATAGCTTAGGCCAAAAACTGACGCTACAGTCAAAGATTGGGGCAGCGATTTCAGGTTAGAAACTCGGTACTCACCCAGATTGGGCGTTTATGACTAGCCGTTTCTTGCCTACATGTAGGCATTTTATGACTTAAACCAGATTGCAGTCTTGACAGTTGTGACCGGAGACACAAAGCTAGGCAAATGACCGACGCGTCAGTCAGCTTGTCGGTATCCATCAAGATCTTCCTTCATCGCCGCAGGAGGCACCGTCCATGACCGTCCACCGACGCCATAAATGTTTTCACCTCATCACCGCTCTGGCCATGGGCGCTTCGCTCCTGGCGTTGTCCGCATGTTCTTCGGGTGCGGCAGCGGACCCGGCCGGGTCAGCCGCCGGTGCCACACCCAAACCGGGGGGCAATTTGCGCGTTGGCATTGTGGGGGGATCGGCCAAGGACACTCTGGATGCCCACGCACCGGTGACGCATCCGGATGAAGCCCGTGCGATACAGCTTTACGACACGCTGGCCAGTTACGACAACGACCATAAGATCCAAATGGCGTTGGCCGATACGGTTTCGCCGTCGGCGGATGGGGCATCGTGGACCGTGCATCTGCGGGACGGTCTGAAGTTCAGTGACGGGACACCCATCACCGCCGACGACGTCGTCTTCACGTTCAAGCGGATCACCGATCCGAAAGCGCCGATGGCCGGTGCAGCGGCCCTGAGTACGCTGAAACGGGACGCCCTCACGGCCACCGATGCCCGGACCGTCCTCTTCCCCTTCAGTGCCCCCTACGCCACGTTCCCTGACACTGTCGCCCAATACACCTCCGGTATTGTCCCGGCCAGCTATGATCCAAAAAAGCCTGTGAGCTCCGGTCCTTTTGTGCTGGACAGTTTCACGCCCGGCCAGCAGAGCGTGTTTGTGAAGAATCCTCATTACTGGCGTGCCGGCCAGCCGTATCTGGATAAGGTCACCATCGTAGACTTCCCGGATGACACCGCCCGGGTGAACGCGCTTCTGGGTGGCCAGGTGGACGCCATCGACCAGCTGCCGCTGGGACAGGTCAACGTGGTCAAGGCCAACCCGGCGATGAAGGTACTCGAATCTTCCACGGGCTCTTGGCTGCCGTTCACCATGCGGGTTGATCAGGCACCCTTCAACGATCCCAAGGTGCGTGAGGCCTTCCGGCTTATTGTTGACCGCAAGCAGATGGTCGATCAGGTGTTGGGCGGTCACGGAAGCGTCGGCAATGACATGTATTCGCCCCTTGATGCCTGCTTCCCCTCAGATGTTGCACAACGCAGCCAGGACATCGACAAGGCCAAGTCGCTGTTGGCCGAGGCCGGCAAGAGTAATCTCAGCGTCGAACTGGTGACCTCGCCGGCGGCGGCCGGACTGGTTGAGGCAGCGCAGGTTTTCGCTCAGCAGGCCAAGGCAGCCGGTGTGACCGTCAACGTCAAAAAGGTGGATCCGGGCGAGTTCTACGGGGACCAGTACCTGAAATGGAACTTCTCCCAGGATTTCTGGTTTACCCGCGACTACCTGCCTCAGACAGCGGCGTCCGGACTTAGCGGAGCACCTTACAACGAAACTCATTGGGATGACCAGGAGTGGTTGGCGCTCGTCACCCGCGCCCAGGCCACCACCGATGAGGCCGCCCGGTGCGGGCTCATCAAACAGGCACAGAAGATCGAGTTCGACCGCGGCGGCTACATCATCTGGGGCTTCCCCAACAGTGTCGATGCCCACAGTTCCGCGGTCATCGGGCTGGTGCCGGATAAGAGCGGGATCCCGCTGACTTCGTTCGGCTTCCGAAACGTCTGGCTGAACAAATAGTGGAAATGTCGGCCGTGAAGGAACAAATAGTGAACACCCGGACCCCGAAGCCACCACGCGGTGGCATCCAGAGATTATTGGTCCGCCGTTCGATGTTTGGGCTGTTTACCCTCTGGGTTGTTTCGCTGATCGTATTCCTGGCGACCCAGGCGTTGCCCGGTGACGCGGCGCAGGCGATCCTGGGCCGCGAAGCCACCCCTGAGCGCCTCGCGGCATTGCGTGAACAGCTCCATCTTGGCGGGTCGCTTCCGGAACAGTACTTTAGCTGGCTGGGACAGCTGCTGACATTCAACCTTGGCACCTCGCTGGCGGGCGGCGCACCCGTCATCGACTCCATCGCTCCCATGCTGCAGAACTCTTCCGTCCTGATGGCGTGTGCAGCCATTATCGCCGTCCCCCTTTCGATCGGAATCGGAACCTGGAGTGCGCTGAAGAAGGACACCGCTGTCGACCATGTGACGGGAATCGTCACCCTGGTCCTGGCCTCGCTCCCTGAATTCGTGGTGGGTGTACTGCTGGTCCTTTTCCTGGCAACCGGGCTTTTCCACCTGTTTCCGGCCGTGTTCGTCCTCACCCCGGGTGAACAGGTCTGGAGCAACCCGGCACAGCTGGTGCTTCCGGTCCTGACACTGGTGCTGGCTGTCTCGCCGTATATCGTCCGCATCATGAGGGCCACGATGCTCGAAGTCCTGGACAGTCAGTACGTTCAGCAGGCGAGGCTCAAGGGGCTTCCGGAGCGCGTGGTGATCCTGCGTCATGCCTTGCCGAACGCCATCGGCCCGGTAGCCCAGGTGATTGCATTGCAGCTCGCCTGGCTGATCGGCGGGGTGGTGATCGTTGAGTTCCTATTCCGCTTCCCGGGCGTCGGATTCCAGCTGATCGATGCTGTCACCAACCGGGACCTGCCCGTGGTGCAGGCACTGGTGATGGTCATAGCTCTGTTCTATGTGCTGGTGAATCTGCTTGCCGATGTTGTCACCCTTGCCGCCAACCCGAAAGTGAGGACGGCACCATGAGTCCCAGCATGAGAACGACTACGTCTGCCGCCTCCGCGGAAACAGGCCACGAGGTCCGCAAATCGGGACTTTTCCGGCGGGCGCTCCGGTCCAAACGCACCGTGGTGGGCCTGGTGCTGAGCCTGGCGGTCCTTGCCGTGGCGTTATTCGGCCCGTATGTGTCCCCGCATTCCGCCACGGACTTTGTGGCGGCGCCTTTCTCCCCGGCCGGCACCGGCGGTCCCTTCGGCACCGACAACCTCGGACGGGACGTCCTGTCCCGGTTCCTTTCCGGCGGACAGTCCCTGATGATCCTCGCGCTCGTCGCCACTGGACTCGGCGTGGGTCTGGGCGCACTGGTGGGAGTGACGGCCGCCTACCGACGCGGCTGGCTGGATGAGTTTCTGATGCGGACCGGGGACGTGGCACTGGCGTTTCCGCAGATCGTGCTCGCCCTGTTGTTCCTCTCCATCATCGGCCCGCAGCTGTGGCTGCTGGTACTGATGGTGGGCCTGGGCCACCTTCCCCGGGTTGCCCGTGTGGTGCGAGGCGCCGCGCTATCCGTGGTGGAGCGGGACTTCATCAAGGCCGCTGAGTCCGTCGGCATTCCCCGCTGGCGCATCATGATCGGCGAGATCATCCCCAACATCAGCAGCACGCTGGCGGTGGAATTCGGCTTACGCCTGACGTACTCGATCGGGCTGGTTGCCGGTCTGAGCTTTCTGGGACTGGGACTGCAGCCGCCCGCTGCGGACTGGGGCCTAATGATCAACGAGAACCGGATTGCCCTGACAATTTCCCCATGGTCGGTTGCCCTGCCCGTCATCGCCATTGCAGTACTGACGGTTGGCACAAACCTGGTGACAGACGGCCTGGCCAAGGCATCCATCGGCAGCGACAAAGGAGTCACGGTATGAGCACGGCCGCACCCACCTTGGAGGTGGAAGACCTTAAAATCATCGGAATTCCGTCGATGGCTGCCATCATCGAGGAACTCTCCCTGGAGGTCCGTCCCGGCGAAATATTGGGGGTCGTCGGAGAATCGGGCTCCGGCAAGACCACGCTTGGTCTGGCACTCCTGAATTATTGCAAGGAAGGCACCGAACTAGGCGGCGGCAGCGTCAGCGTCGCCGGCCAGCAACTGGCCGGATTGCACTGGCGCCAGGTGCGCCAACTCCGCGGGCGCACGGTTGCCTACATCCCCCAGTCGCCTGCGTCGGCGCTGAACCCGGCCCTTCGCATCAGCACCCAGCTGAAGGAATGCCTTTCCGGCCCCTCGGCCCAGGTGCTTGGCCGGGTCCGGCAGGTGCTGCGGGAGGTGGCATTGCCGGACGACGATGCCTTCCTGGCGCGCTACCCGCACCAGCTCTCCGGCGGCCAGCAGCAGCGCGTAGCCATCGCCATGGCTTTCACCGCGCGTCCGGCCCTGATCGTTATGGACGAACCCACAACGGGTCTGGACGTCAGCACCCAGGCCCATGTTCTGGCCACCGTGCGCTCGCTGTGCACGACCTACGATTGCGCCGCCGTCTACATTAGCCACGACATGGCCGTAGTTGCCGAACTCGCCGACCGGATAGCCGTGATGTATTCCGGCCGTATCGTGGAAATCGGCAGCACCGCCGACGTTCTGTCCAATGCACGCCACCCCTACACCGAGCGCCTGCTCCTGGCGGTACCGGACCTTCACGCCAAGCGTCCCATGATCGGCATCCCCGGCCACGCCCCATCGCCGCTGGCCCGGCCGCAGGGCTGCGCCTTCGCACCACGCTGCCCCCTCGCGGACGCCGGATGCGAAACGGACGCCCCCGCAGCCACCGAAGTTGGGCCCCGGCACACGGTGCGGTGCTTCAAACCCGAGCAGCCGCTTCCTCCGGTCCGGGTCCGCATCCCGTCGATCCGTTCGGCCCCTGCCCCGGGACGGAAGGCGGTGATCGACATCGACGGGCTGACCGCCGGCTACGGCAGGAACACTGTTCTGGAAGGCATAACCCTTCAGGCTTATGCCGGGGATTGTTTGGCCCTGCTGGGTGAATCCGGGTCCGGGAAGACCACCTTGAGCCGGTGCATCGCAGGGCTCCATCATGACTACACAGGCTCCATTTCCCTGGACGGAACCACGCTGGCGCCAAGCAGCTTCAAACGCACCAAGGATCAGCGGCGCCGCGTGCAGTACATTTTCCAGAACCCCTATGAGTCCCTGAACCCGCGGCGGACGGTGGAGGAACTGATCCTGCAGCCCGTCACCGCCGTGCGCGGCAAGGTCAGGAATGCCCGCGAGATCGTGGCCACGGCGCTGGAACGTGCATCGCTGCGGCCGGACCACGCCACACGCTATCCGGATCAGCTCAGCGGCGGTGAACGGCAGCGGGTGGCCATCGCCCGCTCACTGGCCACCGAACCCGAGGTCCTCATCTGCGACGAAATCACCTCGGCTCTGGATGTCTCGGTGCAGTCCTCGCTCGTGGACCTGCTGCGCGGGCTGCAGGCGGAAATGGGGCTCACCCTGGTCTTCATCACCCACAACATCGCCCTGGTACGCAACATCGCGCAGCAGGTGGCCGTCCTGGAGCACGGCCGGATCGTCGAATTCGGAGAGGTGGAGGGCATGTTCGCCGACCCCCAGCATCACTACACACAATCGCTGCTCACAGCGACGCCCAACTTCCAGCTTCCCGACCCGCTGAGGGCCTCATGAGCGGCGCACCGGTGCCCGCACCCAGCTTCCACGCCGAAGCGCTGGCAGGAAAGGTTGTCCTGATCACCGGCGGCGGCACCGGCATCGGCCGTGCCGCGGCCCTCGCTATGGCCGGGTGCGGCGCGAAACTCGTGCTCGCCGGCAGGCGCGAGGTCCTCCTGAAGGAAACCGCCGAACTGGTCCGCAGGGCCGGCGGCGAGGCGATCTTCGTCGCAGGGGATATCCGTGAGCCGGAGCAGGCCACCGAACTGGTGGACTGCGCACTCGCCGCCTTCGGCCGGATCGACGTCCTGGTCAACAACGCCGGAGGCCAGTTCCAGTCCCCGGCGGAGGACATCTCACTTAACGGCTGGCGCGCCGTGCACCGTCTCTCGGTGGACGCCGTCTGGAACCTCACCCGCGAGGTGGCGACGCGGACCATGATCCCCAACCGCTCGGGCCTGCTGCTCTTTATGGCCTTCTCGCCCCGCCGCGGTATCCCAGGCATGGTCCATGCCACTGCCGCGCGTGCCGCCGTCGAAAATCTCGCCTCCGGACTGGCCCTGGAGTGGAGCCGCTTCGGCATCCGCTCCGTGGCCGTGGCCCCGGGCAGCATCATGAGCGAGGGCCTGGAACAGTACCCGGCCGAGGCCCGTGCCGAATGGGAACAGGGCATCCCGCTCGGACGTCTCGGCCAGCCGGAAGACGTCGCAGACGTTTTGACGTTTCTGGCCACCGACGCCGCACGCTATATCACTGGAACCACCATCATCATCGACGGCGGAGCGGATGCCTGGGGCTCAGGCCGTCCCGTCCCCGCAAAGGAGCTCTCATGACCTCAATCACGGATCTTTCCGTTCTGCCCGCCACCGATACCGGCAACCTGCAGGCGCTGTTCAACCCCAACGCCGTGGCGATTATCGGCGCAAGCGATGACACCCGGAAATACGGGAACTGGATCGCCGTTCAGGCGCTCAAAGGCGGCATCCCCGTCCACCTGGTGAACCGGAGCAAGCCCACCGTGCTGGGCCGCCCCGCCGTTCCCAGCGTCACCTCCATCGGCAGCCCCGTCGAGCTCGCGGTCATCGCCGTTCCGGCGGCGGGATTTGAGGACGCCGTGGACGACGCCCTGGCCGGAGGCGCCAAGGCGATTGTGGGGATCAGTGCGGGCCTGGGCGAAGCCGGGGGAGAAGGACTCCTGTTGCAGGAACGCATCACCGCCAAAATCCGCGCCGCGGGCGCCCGGTTCCTGGGCCCGAATTGTCTGGGAGTACTCGATCACAGCAGCTCGCTCATGCTGGCCTCCAACGAATTCCCGGTCGGCAACATCGGCGTCATCTCCCAGAGCGGCAACCTTGCCCTGGAACTGGCCACTCTCCTGTCGGACCATGGGCTGGGAGTTTCCCGGTTCGCATCATTAGGCAACCAGGCCGACCTTGACGCCGCGGATCTGATCGACGCATTCGTGGACCACGACGGCACCGCGGCCATCGCCGTGTACTGCGAGGACTTCCGCGACGGACGCCGTTTCGCCAGAGCCGCCCAGCACGCCGCGGAGGCCGGCAAACCTGTTGTGCTGCTGACCGTCGGAGCCACCGAGGCCTCGGTCCGCAACGCGAAGTCGCACACCGGCGCCATGGTCTCCTCCGGAATCGTCGTGGAAGCTGCCTGCCGCGCCTCCGGAATTGAACAAGTCGCCTCGCCCGCCCAGATGGCGCATCTCCTGCAGGCCCTCGTCCGGAGCCGGGTGCCGGCCGGCGCACGCACGGCAGTATTCGCCGACGGCGGCGGGCAGGCGTCGGTGGCCAGCGACAATGCCGCCGGCCAGGGCCTCGACGTCGTCGAGTTCGGCGCCGCGCTGCAGTCGGCCATCGCCGCGGAGCTGCCGCAGACTGCAGCAGTCAGCAACCCGGTGGACGTCGCCGGCGGCGGCGAGCAGGACATCATGTGCTTCCCGCGGGTCCTGAGCCACCTCACGGCGAGCAACGACGTGGACGCCACCCTCATGAGCGGCTATTTCGGCGGGTACGGAAGCTATGGGCCCGAACTCGCAGCACGCGAAGTGGAGGCCGCCCAGGGGATGGCGGCGGAGACGGCCGCGAGCGGCGGCACCGTCCTGGTCCAGACGATGAACTGGCAGTCAGCCGCTGCCTCTGCACTCCGTGACGGAGGCATCCCCGTCTACCGCGGCATCGAGGAAGCCGCGTGGGCACTGGGGCGCCTCGCCCGCCGCCACACCGCACCGGCCACCGGACTTCCCGCGCTGCCGCCCCCGGCACCGCCCGTTGAAGACACGGGATACTACGCCTCACGCCGGCTCCTGGCCAGCGCCGGCATCCCGTTCGCCGGGGCGGCCGAAGTCTCCAGCGAAAACCAGCTGCTGGAGGCTGCGGCAACCCTCCGCTACCCGCTTGTGCTCAAGGCCCTCGGTGACGAACACAAGTCCGACCGCGGGGGTGTCTTCCTCAACCTCGCCGACGAGGCAGCACTGCTCGCGGCCTGGCGGGACGTCGATGCCCGGCTCGCGCCGCCGTCGTGCTCCGTCGAGGAAATGGCGGACCTCGCCGGCGCGGTCGAACTGCTCGTGGGGGTCCGGCGCGATCCGCGCTTCGGTCCGCTGGTGCTGGTGGGCCTGGGCGGGGTCTTTGCCGAAATCCTCCATGACGTGCGCTGCGCCCTCGGTCCGGTGACCGCCGCCCAGGCCAAGGACATGCTGCTGTCCCTGCGCGGGGCGGGGCTTCTGACCGGGGCCCGTGGCCGGGCCCCGGTGGACATCGACGCAGTGGCGGACATCGTCGCACGACTCTCCGCGGTGGCCGCTGCTCACCCGGAAATCGCCGAAATCGAATGCAACCCGGTCGCCGCAATGCCGGCCGGAGCCATCGCGCTGGATGCCCGGATCATACTCGACTGAACCGATCCGCCCAGAGAACCAGGCAGCACCGACATACCAACCAAGAATACCGAGAAAGAGGACCCATGGACTTCCGGATGACTCCCCGCCAGATCGAAATCAAGCAGCGCGCAACTGCCTGGACAAATGAGATGTATCAGTACGAGCTCGACTGTGAAATGAATAACGGACTCACCGATGACCAGCACGCCAAAGTCAGGCAGCTGGTTATCAACCACGGGCTCGCCGCCATCAACATGCCGGCGGAGTGGGGCGGGGCAGGACTCAGCGTGCTGGAACACGCTATTGTCTCCGAAGAAGTGGGAAAGCTGACCGGCGCCCTGTGGGACACGTTGTGGCGCCCGGCCAACGCCCTGAAGGCCTGCACCCCGGCCCAACGCGAGGAATACCTGATCCCCGAAATCCGCGGTGAACGCCGCGACGCCGTCGCCATCACCGAGCCGGAGGCCGGATCGGACCCCCAGAACATCCAGACCACTGCGGTCAAGGACGGCGACCACTACATCATCAATGGTGAGAAGCTCTTCGTCACCGTCGGGGATGCTGCGGACTTCATCCTGGTGCTCGCCGGTGTGGAGGGCGCCCCGACCATGTTCCTGGTGGACAAGGACCTCCCGGGTGTCTCCGTAACGCGCACCCCGCGCTACACGCATACCTTCGTCTACGAACACCCCGAGTTCCTGTTCGAGGACGTGCGCGTCAGCGCAGACAAGATTCTGGGTGAGATCGGCCAGGGCTACGAACTGACGCGGGACTGGTTCGTCGAAGAGCGACTCATGATCGCGGCCCGCACCATCGGCGCCGCCGAACGGGCCACCCTGCTCGCGGCCGAGTTCGCCAAAACCCGTGTGCAGTTCGGCAAGCCCATCCTGGAATTCCAGCTCATCCAGAACATGCTCGCCAAAAACACCGTGGACATCATGACCAACCGTGTCCTGACCTACCAGGTGGCCTGGGAAGCGGACCAGGGGTTGGACCGGAAGCTCCTCAACGCCAAGGCAGCTGTCATCAAGCTGGGCGCCTCCGAGGCGTCCAACCGCTGCGTGGACAACGCCCTGCAAATATTCGGGGGCCGCGGCTACATGCGCGAAAACCCGGTGGAACGCCTGTGGCGCGAGTTGCGAGTGGACCGCATCTGGGAAGGAACCTCGGAGATCCAGACTGTCATCATCGGCAACGAAATCAACAAACGGGGCGCCGAGGGACTGCTGGGCTATGCCGGCGCGGTAGCCAAGTGACGTCCGTTTCACACGCTGCAGAACCACACCGCACCCTGACTGGCCCGGCACCCCGGGATACCGTCGCCGAACCCCTCGTCAAGGTCCAGCGCCACGGCAAGGTCGCGGTGCTGCAGCTCAACCGTCCCGGCAAACTCAATGCCCTTTCCACCGCCTTGGAGCAGGCGCTGCTGGACGCCCTGCACACACCGGAGGTGACGAGTGCGTCTGCCATTGTCTTTACCGGATCGGAGCGGGCATTCTCGGCCGGTGCGGATACTTCCGAACTGCCGGAAATGACACCCCAGAGGATCGCGGCATACTACCGCGGCAGCGGGTCACTCTATGAGGTCGTGTCGCGGCTGCCGCAACCCACCGTGGCCGCAGTGTCGGGGTACTGCCTGGGCGCCGGCTTCGAGCTTGCGCTGGCCTGTGATATCCGGATCGCGGACCAGACCGCCAGCTTCGGCCTGCCGGAGATAGGGCTTGGTATCCTGCCGAGTTCCGGCGGCCTGACCCGGCTGGTCCGCGCCGCCGGCCCTGCCATCGCCCGGGAGATCATCCTGTTCGGCGAGCGGTTCCCGGCGGCCGAGGCCCACCGCCTGGGCCTGATCCGTGAACTGGTACCGGCCAGCGGCGCGCTGGCCGTTGCCCTGACGCGGGCGGAGTTCCTGGCCGGGCAGCCGGCGATGGCGGTGGCCTGGACCAAAGCGGCAATCGACGCCGCAGCGGAGTCCTCGGCCTCGGCGTCGATGCTCATCGAACAGCTGGCCTACGCCGCCCTCAACCGCCCCGCGGGGGAACCCGGATGAGCGTGGGCGAATTTGAGCGGATAGGCGTGCTCGGGTGCGGACTGATGGGTTCTGGCATAGCGGAAGTCTGCGCCCGGGCCGGTGCCGGCGTTGTGGTTGTTGAAGCCAACGACGCCGCGGTGGCCGCAGGGCGCAAACGGCTCACGGCGTCGATGGAAAAGGCGGTGGCTGCCGGCCGTCTGGATTCCGCGGACATGGACGACGCGCTGGCCCGGATCAGCTTCGGCACGGACATCGGGGCCTTCTCGGACCGGCAGCTGGTGATCGAGGCCGTACCCGAAATTATGGATCTCAAGCTCGACGCGTTCCGGCGCATCGACGCTGTGATCCAGGACCCCGGGACGATCCTGGCCTCCAACACCTCAGCCATGCCCATCGGCCGCCTTGCCGCAGCAACCCGGCGGCCGGAAAACGTCCTGGGAGTGCACTTTTTCAATCCAGCACCGGTCCAGCCCCTCGTGGAGCTCGTCACCGGCCTGCAAACGAGCAGCGACACCCTGGCACGGGCCCGCGCTTTCGCGAAGGCTCTCGGCAAGGAAGTCATCGTGGCCACGGACCGTGCCGGGTTCGTGGTCAATGCCCTCCTGATCCCCTACCTGCTCTCCGCCATCCGCATGGTGGAGGCAGGCCACGCCTCGGCGGCCGATATTGACACCGGCATGGTGGCCGGATGTGCACATCCGATGGGTCCTTTGAAACTGACGGATCTGGTGGGCCTGGACACGGCGCTGCATGTGGCCACCGCGCTGTACGAGGAATTCAAGGAACCGCACTACGCCCCGCCGCCGCTGCTCCGGCGCATGGTGGATGCAGGCCTGCTCGGCCGCAAGAGCGGACACGGTTTCTACAACTATGTGTGAGAGGAGAACTCCCATGGATCTCGTCACGGATGCCGTTGAAACGATTCAGGTCCGGAATTCCGGCTTCGATCCGATGGGCCCGGTGGTGTGCACCACTGTCGTGGGGTCCGGCCGCACGGTGAACTACATCGATGACGGCGGGGCCGGCGCTGTTCCGCTGCTCTTCCTCGGCGGTGCCGGAACGACCGTCCGGGCCTTCAGGCTTCTGGAGTTCGCCCGGTCCTTCCGGCAGGAATTGGGGATCCGTGTGGTGTCCGTGGAGCGCAACGGGCTGGGGCAGACGGTGTTCGATCCCGCCGTCGGACCAGAAGAGTACGCCCAGGACGTCTGGTCGCTGCTGGACACCCTGGGCATCGGGGAGGTCTCCGTGCTTGCGATTTCCGGCGGCGGACCTTACGCCGCTGCGATCATCGCAGCGCGCCCGCGGCAGATCCGCTCCCTGCATCTGGCCTGCGCCTTCGCGGAGAGGCCTGAGGGCGCGGACGCCCCCCTGGAGACGGGCACCGTGGCTGCGGACCCGGTGGCCTGGTGGCGGTTCCCGGCCGGAAGTTCCGTCCACTCGATTCCCGGCTTCAGGGACTCGGTGATCGAGGAGGCCACGCGGGGGGTCTTTGCGAAAGGACGCGACGTTCCCCCCGAAGGGCTGCGCCAGGCCTTCGAACTGTACGCCTCCGAGCCGCTTCGGGACCTGTCGTCCGTCCGGGCCCCGGTGTTTCTGTACTGGGGGAGCGCAGACGAACTGGTCCCCTTGGAACAGATGCGGCGCTGGAAGTCAGCGCTGGCAGGGCGCAAAACGGTGGAACGGGTCTATCCGGGCGAGGGCCACGATGTCCAATACCGGCACTGGGACCAGATCCTGACCGATGTGAAATACCTCGGCCACCGGATCATCGCCAGCCGCTGCGGACGGACACAACTCATCGTGCCTGGCCAAGAGGAAGACTTCCTTGCAGCGGGCGGCAGTCTCGGTCTCGCCGCCTGGCAAGAACCAGCGGACGCACCACTTGAGGCCTACCCGGACGCCCAATTTCAGCGGTAATGGGCTGCCGCACCCACTTCGGTCCCCCTCGGCAGAAAGGACAAGGGCTGCGCAGGTGCCGTCATGACCGTGTCCGCCACTGCAGGAAACCTGGTGTCTTGGGCCGGTGCGCTCGCTGTCAGGTAACTCTCAACCAGTACTTCCGGGACCCTATTCCGTACCGGCCGCCCAGCGCGGGGAGCGGCGACCTCAGCGGGCAGCGCCGAGTCCGGCCAGCTTCAGGATCAGCTGCAGTCCCTCGGGGGTGCCGGGCCAGTGCCGCTTCACGGCATCTTCGCCGGCCCGGGCGACCACGGAGCGCAGCACCAGGGCGACAATGACGACGTCGTCCGCGTAGCCGATCACCGGAATGAAGTCCGGCACCAGGTCGACCGGCGAGAGCAGGTACACCAGGAGCAGGGCCAGTCGGACGCGCACGCCCGCCGCGACGGTGCTGTCGGCCAGCAGCCGGCGGATCAGCCGGAGCAGGTCAGGCAGCAACCTCAGGGCGTCCTTCATGGTGATGGTCTCGGGGTGCTGCCGCGCATAGCCCCAAAGCAGAACCAGCAGTACCGCGTAGACCAGCAAGAGGCCGCCTATCACGCCGGCAACGGTTTCCCATGTCATTGTCTCAACGGTACGTGGTTCCGTAGGTGGACCCGAAGGCGGCACCGAATGCCGCGCCCAACACGGTTCCCGGCAACGGTGACTGCGGCGGGAGCGGACGATCGGGCCGTTCCGCGCGGATGGCGTCCTCAAGCAGTGCCGCCGGGCGTCGCCAGGCGTCCGACCCGGCTTCCATGGTGTCCACCACGCCGATCAGCATGGCCAGAAGTCGGATCATGTCCGTCATCGAGATGTCGCTGCGCAGCGTGCCCTGGCCCTGGCCGCGGCCCAGCAGCACGGCCACGGAATCGATCAGGTCGCCGGTGATGCCGGTGAGTACGCCTCGGCGCCCAGCCACCGCGCCGAGGAGGTTCGCCTCGTCACTGGCGACCCCCATCAGAGCATCGACAACACGGAACAGCCCTTCGGCGGCGTCTTTGCCTGCCAGGGCCTCCTCCATGACCGGATTGACCAGCAGCTTCAGTTGCTGGTGCAGGGCCGCGAGGACGAGTTCCTCCTTGTCGGCGAAGTTCCGGAACAGCGTGGCGGGGCCAACCCCGGCGGTGACGGCTATGGTCTGCAACGGCACTTCTGGACCGTACTGGCGGAAGCACTGGCGGGCAGCGGCAATGATCTTATTGACGTTGCGTGCGGCATCCGCACGGAGTGGCCTGCGGTCTACTGCCCGGTTCATTTGCTCAGGGTAGCAACGCGAACGTGGAGGAAACCTGTTACCGGCCGGTACGCCTAATTGTGACGTGTCGGCGTCAGTTGCGGCCCTTAATGAGCTCCGTCAGGACGTGGCAGACTGGAGCCATGTTGCTCGCATTTTCTGTCGCGCCTTCAGGCCTCCCCGCCGGCGCCGAAGCTGGTTCCGCAGCCGACGACGCCTCCGTCCACGACGCCGTCGCCGCGGCGGTGCGGATCGTCCGGGAATCGGGCCTGCCGAACCACACGGACTCCATGTTCACCACGATTGAGGGCGACTGGGATGAGGTGTTCGACGTCGTGAAGCGGGCCACGGAAGCAGTGGGCCGTTACGGCAGCCGCGTCTCCCTCGTCATTAAGGCGGACATCCGCCCCGGGTACTCCGGCGAACTGACCGCGAAACTGGACCGGCTGGAACAGGCCCTGGGCGACTAGGAAGGCCCTATCTGGGGCGGGCGGCCAGTGCTGCCGACAGCGCCGTCGCCGAGCTGGTGCTGCTGTTGATCCGCCAGTCCATTTCCTTATTGAAGTTAAACCAGACCACCGCTGTGACGTCGGCCTGGGCAGCCAGATAGCTGATTAGTCCTGTGTTCCAGTCCGCCTTGGAGCCACCTTGTTCCGCGGAGGACGTTTCCGCCACGAGCACTTGCTTTCCCGGCGCAAGCCGTCTCAATTCGGCGAGGCCCGGTCCGAAAAGCTCCGAGGGCGAAATCCAGCTGCTCCAGGCTGCTGACGTACCCCGGTTGTAGCCGTCGAGGGCCACCGCGTCTACGTAAGCGGGACCGGGATACAGCGCATCCAGCGGACTGGATCCCTGATAAGGGACGTTCGGATTCCAAAGCCAGGTGACGTTGGAGGCCCCGGTCGCGGTGACGACGTCGTGGACGTGCCGCCAGGCGGCCACATAGTCACCGGCTCCGTTGCCGTTGATCCCCTCGGACCAGGGGTACCAGTTCCCGTTCATCTCGTGACCGAAGCGCAACATCACCGGGTGCCCCCAGGCCGCCAGCGATTCGCCCCACTGCCGCAAATAGGGATCGAAGCTTCCCGCGGTGATCCGGTCCAGGGCATAGGCAGGCTGGTTCGTTCCGCCGCCCCAGGCCCACGGCTCCCAGGTCAGCAGGGTGACCGCGCCGCGCTTGCGGGCGGCGTCCAGCTCCGCGATAGGCGTGGCCTGATTGAAGTCCTTATAGGACAAGATGACAGACGGTGCCTCGCCGGTAAGGGAGGCAACTTCGTCCAGTTCGGCGGAAGCCAGCGGTCCGCCAGGGGTGCCGACGCCGAAACGGAGGGGCGAACTGCTGATAGCCGGCGGCGTGGGTCCAGTCGCCGGCGTGGACGCGACGACGGTAAAGGCCGCCGAAGCCTTCACGGTGCCGGACGCTGACAGAACCTCGAGTAGCGGTTGGGCCGTCGGTGGGATCACTACGTCTGCCGTGAAATAACCGGAGGCGCTGACCTTGAAGGCGGCCGAACTGGTGCCGGCGTTGAGGCTGCCGGAGCTCTTCGTGGGGAAACCGGTGCCGGTAACGGTGACCGTGGTGCCGGCCGGCCCCTGCGCCGGGCTCAGGCTAATGGACGCAGAGGCGGCCCGCGCGGGTATCGCCCCGAATGACAGGCTCAGCGCCATGAGCGCGACGACGCCGGCCAGGTTTCTCAGTGGCTTCATGGGGACTCCTTAACCTGGCCCCGGGCTAGGCGGGGCTTCCTCACGGTGCGTGGCCCGCTTAGCGGAAGCCTCACCATTCAGTATCCGTCAGGACCGCCCCCTCCAGGGGGCCAAAAGGAGCAAGAGAGCACGAGGATTGTCCAAGGATTTCGCTTAGTCGTGTAGCGGGGACTTGGACAGGATCCAGGTGTTGGTCCCGTCTTGGCGCTTGAACGTCACAGTGGTCACGAGGGCGCGGATGAGGGCGAGTCCACGCCCGGATTCGGCATCGCCGTCGGGCATGGCAGCGTCCGCGTCCAGGGGATCGGGGCTGGCGGCGCCAAAGGCGCTCACCTGTGCCTCCAGCCTGATGCGCGTCACGATAATATCGACCCCGAGTTCCACAGGCTTTGCGGATTCGGGAATGGCATGCTGCACCACGTTGCTGGCAGCTTCGATGACGGCCGTGGCGAACGTCATTCGGTCCATGTCGGGAACAAACGAAGCGTCCTCCCACAGCTCGTCCAGCTCCGTGTGGACGGCGTCGATTGCTTCCGGCAGTGCCGCTTGGCGGAGCGTCCGCCTGGCGAGGACGTCAGTCATCACCGAAGGCCAAGGCTGCGGAGGCGTGTGACGTCAGGACTTTGTCCATGCTCGTGAGGCCCAGGACCATTTGGACTTGGGGCTGGACCGCCGCGATCCGGAGATCGCCGCCTGCCTGCCGGGCGGCTTTGAGGCAGCCGATGAGGGCTCCAAGTCCGGAAGAGTCCATGAATGTTGTCTCTTCCAGGTTGATCACGATCCGGGCGGAACCGGCAGCGACAACTTCCGCGACCATTTCCCGCAGTTTCGGCGCCGACACCATGTTGAGTCGGCCGGCGGCTGAAATCTCGGCGTAGCGGTCTTTCACTTCATAGCTCAGGTTCACGGATGGCCCTTTCGGTGGGGGTTTCGATGCTGCTGTCCGCCTCATCGCCGGACTCGCCGGCAGCGTCGTAGCCTCGGTAAAGGACGGCCCGGACCAGGACGCTCATGACGATCAAGTCGAACACCACCCAGAATACGTTGACGAGTGTGCCGACCGGCTCGGACATTCCGGCGGCAAGCCGCGCAATCCCGATAACCGACGCGACCAACAAAACGACGGAGACGGCAATCTGCGGTCGGATCAGGCTCCACCGCGGACCGCCGGACTGGCGGTCCTTGGGCGTAACGGCGAAACCGAGGGGACGCCCGAACCAGACGTTCCGGGCCGCCGTCGTACATGCTTTGATCCAGGTGGGAAACAGGGCGAGGCTGTATTGCTGCCCGCGCCAGGTGGGGATGCCCCTGCCGGCCACGGCAAAGAGGAGTTGGTTGACCACCATGAACGGAATGAACCTCAGGAAGAAGTCTGCGCTAAGGCTGGCGACGGGCAGGATCCCGAAGAGCAGGTAGATGATCGGCGCCGCGAAGTAGACGACGGCGGCGAACCCGCTGAAGTAAGTCCACATTGTCGCGAAGTACATCAGTCGCTGGCCCCACTTCAGTCCCCGTTGGAGCAGGGGGTTCTCCCGCAGGAAGACCTGGATGGTGCCCTGGGCCCACCGGAGCCGCTGGGTCAGCATGGTGCCGATGTCTTCGGGGGCCAGCCCGTAAGCAAGAATTTCATGGTGGTAAACGCTCTGCCATCCCATCGCGTGCATGCGCATGGCCGTTGCCATGTCCTCAGTCACGGAGATCGTGGCCAGCGGCATGACCGGCTGGGCCTCGCCGGTCCGTTCGACCGATAGGGCGTCGAGCACCGCTTGGACGGACTCGACTGCCCCGAGCGGAGACCAGTCACGGGCCGCCATGCGCTGCACCGCGTCATCGGTGACCACCGGGACGCCTGCTTCGCCGACCTCCACCGGCGACATCGCGGCGATCTCTTCCAGATCCGCTTGGAGGGCGGACACATCGGCCAGCACCAACGTTTGGACAGCCTGGTCCACCCGCCGCCGCGCCCGGTAGGTGATCTCGCTCAGTGAGCCGCCGGCATCGAGTTGGCGGCGGGCTTCCTGGGTGGCCGCTTCGACCTCGTCGAGCGTCTGCTGCAGCAGCGCGGATTCGTCGGACGCCGCCTTGCGTGCCTTGCGGATCGCGGCCCGGGACGCGCTGAGGGCGCGCCGGATGCTCTTTTCGGTTTCCCTGACATACCCGACCAATCCCAGTTGCATGAGGGCCTCCCGGCGGAGGACAGCGTTGGAGCCGCAGAAGAACGCTGCGTTCCAACCGTCTTTGCCCTGCTGTATCGGCCCGTAAAACAAGGGGGCTTGGCTGCCCATAGGGTCATTCGCCGGGACGTTGCTGAAGTATTGGGGAGTCTGGACGAGGGCAACTTTACGGTTGTTGAAGTAGCCGAGCGTCTTGTCCAGAATATCCGGCTCGGGGATCTGGTCCGCGTCAAGGATGAGCAGGAATTCGCCCTCGGTCTGCATCAGGGCGTTGTTCAGGTTTCCGGCCTTGGCGTGCCGGGGCATCCCGCTCCACTCCACGCTGCGGGTCACGTAGCCGAGCCCGTTCGCAGCGGCAAGATCCCGGAGTTCGGGCCGGTCTCCGTCGTCCAGGATCCAGGTGCTGTGGGGGTGCCGGATCTTCTGGGCGGCACGCGCCGTCGTCATCACCAGGCCCAGGGGCTCGTTGTACGTCGTGATGAAAACGTCCACGGTGGCGTCCGCCGGAGCCGGTGCCGGCGGGGTGCGTGATTTGAGCCGCCAGACCGTCATGCCGAAGAGCAGCACATCGATCAGACTGAAGGTTTCAGCGGCGACCAGCGGCACAGCTATCCACCACGCGTCCCAGTTAAGCGACGCGAGCCAGCGCCAGGCAACATAGTTGACGCCGGCCAGCAGCGTCAGCACCGCAAGAAGCCGTACCCAGAAGATCTTCATGCCCGCCCCCTTTGCGCTGCGTGGGTAAAGGTGGACGCCGTCAGGGTCCGTCGAGCGCGCGGCGATCCTGTCACGCCGGAGTCCTTTCGCGAGGGGCGGGGTAGCCGGGGCCGTCCCGGCGGACGGCCAGGATGGTCACGTCATCCGGGTTGGCTGTCCCAAGCGCGCGCCGGTGCACCAAGTCGACGAGGTCCGCGGCAGATGTCGCGGCGGCGGCGAGTTTTCCAATCTCTTCGACGGCGGCGAGCGTTCCGTCGTAGAGGTCAAGGACACCGTCGCTGAAGCTGACGATCATGTCTCCGGGGTCCAGTCGGGTCTCGAATGATTCCCAGTGGGTATCGGGGAGCAGCCCCACCGGGATGTTATCCGAGGCCAGGCGCTCCCAGGTGCCATCGGTCCGGATGACCAGGGTCAGCCCGTGGCCGGCGTCCGAGAACAAAATGCGCCCGTCGGATGCCCGGAGCCGGGCGTGGAAAAGCGTGGCAAACGAGCCGGCCTGGCCCAGGTCGGTGGCAAGGCAGTCCTGCGTCAGCTGCAGCGCCGTCACAGGGTCATTGCTGTTCTTGGCGCTGCGAATGACGGCCCGGGTGGTGGCGGCAATCATGCCGGCCCCGGCGCCCTTGCCCATGACGTCGCCGAGGGTGAACCCGAGCCCGCCATCGATGAGGTACCAGTCGAAGAAATCTCCGCCCACAGCTTTTGAGGGGATGCACGCCCCAGCGGTCTCGTATCCCCGTAAGGGTGCGGCGTTCTTTGGCAGCAGGAAACGTTGAATTTGCGCTGCCCGGCCAAGTTCTGCCGTCGCCGCGGCGGCTTGCTCCCGGGCCGTGTGCAGGCGGCGTCGTGCCCGTCGTGCCAGCTCGTTGACCACCACAGCGACCAGGATGAAGATGAGCGTGCTGTAGAACCCCCGGGAAAGCTCGTTCGGGTTCTCTTCGATGCTCGAGCCGAGGGCGAACGGAACCATAATCGCCACGGTGGCCCCGACGGCCGGGTAGACAACATAGCGCCGTCCTTCCTTGGCCGCGAACCACAGCACCGGGAGTAGGACAAGCGAGGCATAGATGGAGTGACTCTCGCCGGTGCCATGACGCAAGAAGCCGGCCGCCAGGAAATCCAGGGAGGGGACGATTAACGCGAAACGTGCCGGGCCCGGCCTGACCGCAACCGCGGCGAAGACGGTGGCTGCAACGGTCAGGATCGACCCCGTAGCGACTGCGCCCGGGTTGCTTACTGTCAGTGTCGGGATGATGACGCTCATGGCCACGGCGACGGCGAAGAAGAGGAGGAATGGGGCTTGTTTTAAGGACGGTGAAAGTTCGTCCACGCCCGTCAAAATGGCGTCACCCGCCGTCGTTCTTGCCATTGATTCCCTCATGATCCGCAAAGTCTTCCCGGTGGTCGCTCCGGTATCCTGCCGGGCTTCAAGCGGCAAGCCCCGCAGCTGCTGCCTAGGACGATTCCTCATCCCGCCGGAGGAGGATCGCTGTGATGTCGTCCAGGATGACGGGTTGTCCTCGGCGGTCACACAATTTCTTGACAGTTGCGTCCGGGTGCGTGTCCGGCTGGCGGTCACTTATCGCTGCGGCCAGACTGCCGAGGTCCCCGCCGTGCAGGTCCAGGAGTCCGTCGGTCGGAATTAGGATGGCATCCCCGGGGGCGAGGCGAAAGCTGCGCGTCTCCCAGGTCTGGCCCGCCACTAGGCCCATGGGCGGCCCTGTCGGGGCGAGACGGTCGAGGGTGTTGTCCGCGCGCAGGATGTGGCTCAAACCCTGCCCGGCGTCCGCGTACTGGCCGTTGCCGGTCACTGGGTCAACTACAGCGTGAACAATGGTGGCATAGGACCCGACGCGGGCCAGCCTTTCGTCGAGTCGCCCCGCAACATCCGCGAAGATTCCGGACGGAGGGGCATCCCAGCTGTGGTTTGCGAAGGCGGAGCTGACGGTGCCGGCGACGAGCCCGGGCCCGACGCCCTTGCCCATGGCGTCGCCGACAGTGATGCGGAATTGCCCGGACGGCGTCGTGCCCAGCTCGTAGAAGTCCCCGCTAAGCCCGAACGCCGGATAGAAGCACGTGCCCAGCGAGTACCCTGCAGGTACCGGAGGACTGGCTGGCAGCAGGGCGCGTTGCACGAGTGCCCCCTGAGCGATATCCCAAGAGAGGTTCATCTCGCGCTGGATGATTTTGGTCAGATCCTCCAGGATCTCCTGCTGCTCTGCGCTAAACGATCTGGGGACCTGGTCGATGATGCAAAATGTTCCTACGTGGGTACCGCCGGGACCGGTAAGCGGGTGGCCCGCGTAGAACTTGATATGAGGGTTGCCAGTCACGAGCGGGCTCTGCTTAAAACGGTCGTCGGTGAGGGCGTTCTCGACGATCAGGGATCCGGAGGACTTGATCGTTTCCGTGCAAAATGTGCCGTGCCGCTCCGATTCGCGGGAAAGCGGACCAACGAAAGATTTCAAGTACTGACGGTTCTCGCCGACCAGGGAGATGCTGGCGGCGCTCACGCCGAAAAGCCGTTGGGCAAGCCGCGTTATCCGGTCGAAGCGTTCTTCCGATGGCGTATCCAGGAGGCGCGTCATGGAGAGGTCCTCCAGCCGGCTCCGCTCCGGGGCCTCTGGACCGTGGAATGGAGTCTGGAATTGGTAGCCCGTGCTTGTCATATGTCCTTCACAAATCTGAGGTGGTCCCCCAACAGGGTCGAACAGGGCCCCGTTGCCGCTGCCCACACCGCCGCGCGCCCTTCGGACAAGCGTATCGCCAGCTCAGAGACCGGTTCCTCGCTCGGGCTACCCTATCGCCGATTGGAAGACGGGACGTTGTCACGCTCCAGAAGTCCCCCGGGTCGGGCCTTCGGCACGACTATGGAGATGTGGGGGCCCGGGCCTACCCTCCGACTCGAGCAGCTGCAA
This sequence comes from Arthrobacter sp. UYEF3, assembly GCF_040546245.1. Classification (NCBI taxonomy): domain Bacteria; kingdom Bacillati; phylum Actinomycetota; class Actinomycetes; order Micrococcales; family Micrococcaceae; genus Arthrobacter; species Arthrobacter sp. UYEF3. The sequence goes on along the minus strand of NZ_JBEPNK010000005.1, from coordinate 60,930 downwards.
GACTGGGCCTCATGGTCGAGCATCAGCCCACGTCCCGCTGGATCGCCGTCGAGGAATACCTGACCGCCGTCGTGGTCCAACCCGATGACTCGCTGCGGCGCGCTGCGGCCGCCGCCGTGGAAGCGGGGCTGCCGCCCATCGAAGTCGCGCCCAACGCCGGGAAACTCCTGAAGCTGCTGGTCCAGCTTTCCGGCGCCCGGCGCGTATTGGAGATCGGCACGCTGGCCGGGTTCAGCACCATCTGGATGGCTCAGGGACTGCCCGACGGCGGCAGGCTCATCACCTGCGAGTACGTGCCCCGGCATGCCGGGGTGGCGCGCGCCAATCTCGACCGGGCCGGGCTGGGCCACCTGGTGGAGATCCGGGTCGGCGCGGCCCTGGACACGCTGCGCCAGTTGGCAAGCGAGGGCGCCGAGCCCTTCGATTTTGTGTTTATCGACGCGGACAAGGAAAACAACCCGCGGTACCTGGACTGGGCCATCCGGCTCGGCCGGCCCGGCACCACCGTGGTGATGGACAACGTCGTCTAAGAGGGTGCGGTGCTGGAACCGGCCCTGGACCCCGTTAACACTCCCGGGATCATCTCGGCGCTGCAACTGATGGGCGAGGACCCACGGCTCGACGCCACGGTGATCCAGACGGTCGGGTCGAAAGGCTGGGACGGCTTCGCCCTCGCCCTCGTGCGGTAGTGCAGAGATCGTGAGAAAGCGCGGATCGGCCAAATGCTAAGTATGCTGAGAATTGTTCGGCGAGCGGCTTCGGTCGGCAACCGGCGGCACGGACAGCATCAGCCCACTTAGTAAAGGACTCAGACCACCCGATGAACGCGACCTGCGAGCCCCGCTCTCCCCGGGCCGTCCGGATCAGCTCCTCCCCGGCGGAGCTCGCCGGGCTCGGGACGCTGTTGAAGTGCGTCCAGGCCGGCGTCGGAGATGTCCCGGCACTGCTGGCCCTCGCCAAGGACGTGGGCGACACCGCGCCGAGACCGGGCGCCGGCCGGACCGCTCTCCTCTGGGAAATCCTTGCCTCGGTCACCGCCGTCGACGTTGCCGCCGGTCGGATCCTGGAACCACACCTCGATGCCGCCGCGATCCTCGCGCAGGCAGGCGGTGCGGCGGCCGCGGATTTCGCCTCCGACAGGGTCTCCGACAGGGTCCCCGACAGCGTCCCCTTCGAGGGCGCGTGGGGAGTCTTCGCCGCCGAAGCGCCCGGGCTGACCCTCGAAGCCGGCGATGCGGCCGGCCGCACAGTCCTGAACGGCTCCAAGCCGTGGTGCTCCATCGCCGCGCAACTCGACCATGCTGTCCTGACCGCACGTCTGGCGGGCGGAGGCCGCGCCGCTTTCGCCGTGAATCTGCACGCGGCCGGGGTCAGCTTCGCGGACCCCAAATGGACCAGCCTGGGGTTGCGCGAAGTTCCCAGCGGCACCGTGCACTTCGAGGCCGTCCCGGCCATCCCGCTCGGCGGTGCCGGCTGGTACTACCAGCGTCCCGGCTTCGCCTGGGGCGGCATCGGGGTCGCAGCCTGCTGGCTCGGCGGCGCCGTCGCTGTGGCCCGCAGCTACCAGGGCGCACTGCAGAAGGCAGCCGACGGCGGCCGCGAACCGGACCAGTTGGCCTTGGCGCACCTCGGCGAAATCGACCGCACGCTGGCCGCCCTCATCCAGTACTTCGCCCGGACCGCGGCCCGGATCGACGCCGGGGAGCTCTCCGGACCCGGCGCGTGGAGCGAGGCGCTGCGCGTCCGCGGCGGCGCGGCCGCCGCCGTCGAACGCATCCAGACGCTGGTCAGCCAGAACCTCGGGCCCGGTCCGCTGGCCTTCGACCCGCGCTACGCCAAGCGTATGGCCGACCTCTCGCTCTACATCAGGCAGCATCACGGCATGCGCGACGATGCCCAACTCGGCGCCCTGACGTTCAAAGGGGGCCACCCATGGTGAGCTTCACGCACCACGATGCCGGAACCAGCGAAAGCGACTGGGCACGCAGCGGAGTCGCCGCACTCCCGGAGTTGCCCCTCGACGCCGGAGAGCTGGCCTGCACGGCGTTCATCGTCCTCGCCGCCCACCCGGACGACGAATCGCTGGGCGCCGGCGGCCTGATCTCCCGGCTGCACGGCGTCGGCGCCGAGGTGCGGGTGCTGCTGTGCACCGCCGGGGAGGCCTCGCACCCCTACTCGCCCACAGCTACCCCGGAACAACTGGCCGCACTGCGGCTGCGGGAGTTCGCCGAAGCGCTTGAGCGGCTGGTCCCCGGCTCCCCCTGGCGGTACCTCGGACTGCCGGACGGGAACCTCGCCGACCACCGGGAGTCGGTCCTGGCGGCGATCAGCGCGGCTGCGGCCGCCATCGGCGGGCCCGCGGACCGTGTCGTCCTGGTTGCGCCCTACCGGAACGACGGCCACACCGACCATGACGCCCTGGGCTCCGCAGCCGCCGAGGCGGCGGGGGCGTCCGGATTCGGGCTGCTGGAGTACCCGGTCTGGTACTGGCTCTGGGCCGGCCCGGAGGACCCGGCCTGGCAGTCGTGGCTTCGGGTCCCGCTGAGCCCGGCCGAGGAGCAGGCCAAGGCGCAGGCCATGGCTGCCCACACCTCGCAGGTGCAGGCACTGTCCGGCCAGCCGGGGGACGAAGTGCTGCTTCCAGCCGCCTTCCTGGAACATTTTTCCCGCCCTTGGGAGACCTTCGCCTGGCAGCAGCCCGCCGGTGGTGCCGGCTCCGGGGCCGGCTACGGAGCGGCGGACGCGGAGGGGCTCTTCGACACGGTCCACGCCCGGAACGAGGACCCCTGGCAGTACACCACCAGCTGGTACGAACACCGCAAGCGCGCACTGACGCTCGCGGCGCTGCCCGGCCGGAGCTACACCGCCGGCCTGGAAATCGGCTGCTCGATCGGCACCCTCAGCGTCGAGCTCGCTAAACGTTGCGGGAACTTCCTGGCCGTTGACGCGAGCAGCGCAGCGCTGGTGCACGCCGCCCGGCGGCTGGAACATTTGCCAGCCGCCCAGACCCGCCACCTGACGGTCCCGCGGGACTGGCCGGAGGGTTCGTTTGACCTGATCGTGGTGTCGGAGGTGGGCTACTACCTCTCGCCGGAGGAACTGGCGGCCCTGTTCGAACGGGTCGAAGCCACGCTGCTGCCCGGCGGCACCCTGGTCCTCTGCCACTGGCGCCACCCGATCGACGGCTGGGCACTGGACGGCGACACGATACATGCCGCCGCCCGCCGGCAGCTTCGCTGGCCCGACGTCGGCCTCTACCGGGAGCGCGACTTCGTGCTGGAAATCCTCCGCGCCCCGGAGGTGCTCCCGTGACCAGTGCCGAAGCTGCAGCCCGGCCGCGCCGTCGCCCCGGCATCGACGCCGTCGCCGTCGTCATGCCGGCCCACAACGAGGAGCAGCACCTCGAGCGGGCCTTGCGGGCGGTGCAGCGCGCGGCCGACGGGCTGCAGCTGCAGCGCCCCGGCGTCGCCGTCCGGGTGGTGGTGGTCCTGGACAGCTGCACCGACCGCTCCGCCGCGATCACCGCCGGCTACGCCGACGCCGACCCGCGCATCAGCGCGCTCGAAGTCCGGCTCCGCAGCGCCGGAGCGAGCCGGGCGGCAGGCATCCGCGCCGGGGTGCTGTCGCAGCCCCGGCGCGCCCCCGGCCAGCGCGCCACGCCTGCGCCGTGGCCGGGACGGACCTGGCTGGCCAACACCGACGCCGATTCGCAGGTCCCCGCGCACTGGCTGGTCAGGCAACTGGAGTTCGCCGAAGCCGGAGCCGACGCCGTGCTGGGTTCGGTGGAACCGGACCCGGTCGGGATGGATCCGGAGTTGCTGCGCCGCTGGCTGGACCGCCACCCCTTCGAGGAAAACCACCCGCATGTCTACGGTGCCAACTTCGGCGTCCGCGCCTCGGCCTACCTCGCCGCGGGAGGCTTCTCCAAACTGGAATCACATGAGGACCGCACCCTGGTCCAGAGCCTGCGAGGCCTCGCCTTCACCGTCCTCGCCACGGACAGCATGAGGGTGCTGACCTCCGGCCGGACCCATGCACGGGCGCCCCAGGGCTTCGGGGCATACCTGCGGGCCCTGGGGCGGCAGCGGCCGCCCGCGGCCGCAGGAAACTGAAGCCCCTTAGCGCGGTCCAAACCGGGACCACCCGGAGCTGAGGGCCCGCAACGCGTTCTGCGTCGTCCCAAGTAGCTCGCAGCAGGGGCCGTTTTGAGCGCTCAAAACGGCCCCTGCTGCCGGTCAGTTGGGCGCCGGGACCTCAGGGGGCCACGCGGATGACGGCGGCCCCGGTGATGCGGTCCGCGGCGAGATCCCGCAGTGCCCGGTCCGCGGCGTCGAAGGGGTAGGCTACGGTGGTCGGCCGGAGCGGAATCTCAGCTGCGAGCCGGAAGAACTCCTCGCCGTCGGCCCGGGTGTTGGCTGTGACGCTGCGCAGCTGGCGCTCCTGGAAAAGCTCGGCGGCATAGTTCAACGGCGGGATGTCGCTGAGATGGATGCCCGCGACGGCGAGGGTCCCGCCGCGGTCGAGCGCACGCAGGGCCGGCGGCACCAGGCCGCCCGCGGGCGCGAACAGAATGGCTGCGTCGAGCGGAGCCGGCGGCTCGTCAGCGGCCCCGCCGGCATAGGTGGCGCCGAGCTCCAGGGCGAGGCGCCGGGCTTCCGGCGACCGCGTCATGACGTAGACGCGGGCCCCCTGGTATAGCGCCAACTGGGCGGCGAGGTGCGCGGAGGCACCGAAGCCGTAGATGCCCAGCCGCCCGCCGATCGGCAGCTCGGCGCGAAGCAGGGCGCGGTAGCCGATGATGCCGGCGCACAACAGCGGGGCCGCTTCCTGATCGTGGAAGGTCTCCGGTATCCGGTAGGCGAAGGCCTCGGCGACGGTAATCAGCTCGGCGTAGCCGCCATCGCGGTCCCAGCCGGTGAAGGTTGGGGACAGGCACAGGTTTTCCTGCCCGCGCAGGCAGAACCGGCAGGATCCGCAGGTGCCCCCGAGCCAGGCCACACCGACCCGCTCGCCGCGCCTGAACCTGACCGCGCCCGGGCCACTGTCGATGACTTCGCCGATGACCTCGTGGCCGGGAACGACGCCGGGGCGGCGCGGCGCGAGTTCCCCTTCGGCGAGGTGCAGGTCCGTGCGGCACACCCCGCAGACCTTCACTCGCACGAGGACTTCGCGGGGGCCCGGGAACGGATCCGGGCGTTCGCCGGATACCAGCGGGCCGCCCGCTATTGGCCCCTGCCGCGCAACCCACCAGGCCCGCACGGGGCTTTCCTTTCCTGGAATCCTCGTCCCCAATTTGAAGCTCCGGGAAGCCGCCAGGCGCATGGACCGCCGACGTCGGCGCTGGAACCTCCGGTGCACCCGGAACCGCCGGGAGACTCAGGGCCTGCTGCGGGTGCCGGCATGGATCCTCCCGGGTAGGCGGACGATCGCACCCCCCATCGGTACGTCCCCCCAGTACAGCCCGTGCCGGCGTAGTGCGGCTAGGGGCTTTGGTCCCCCGAGCCGCCGCGGCGGTTGTCCTGGCCGCGGTGCTCCTCCCGCAGCTCCCGTCCGCGGCGGATGTCTTCTTCCTCCTTGGCCTGCAGCTTGTCGCTCTGCTTCGTGTCACGCGGGGGCAGCTGGATGGTTTCCTCGGCCTTGATACCGGCCTGGAGTTGGCGTCCCCGCTCGGTTTCGGCGTCGAACTCGGCGCCGAACAGCAGTGACATGTTCAGGATCCACAGCCACAGCAACGCGATGATGACGCCGCCGATCGCACCGTAGGTCTTGTTGTAACTGCTGGAGTTGGCCACATAGAACCCGAAGGCTAGCGAGGCCAGCAGGAACACCAGCAGGGCAATGGCCGAGCCCATGCTCAGCCAACGGAATTTCGGCTGTTTGACGTTGGGCGTGGCGTAGTAGAGTACGGCAATCGCCACGATGACGAGCACCAGCATCACCGGCCATTTGGCGATGTTCCAGATGACCAGGAACGCGTCGCCCAGGCCAATAATGTTGCCGACGGACTGCGCAACGGGTCCGCTGAGGACGAGCATCGCGGCCAGCACGACAACGATCAGTAGATTGATGATGGTAACGCCGAGCATAGTGCCGCGCAGTTTGATGAATGGCCGGCCCTCGTCAACTTCGTACACCCGGTTCATCGCCCGGCCGAAGGCCCCGACGTAGCCGGAGGCGGACCAAAGGGCGGTCAGGAGGCCGAGGATAAACGTGAAGCCCGCTGCCGAGGAGGTGGTCAGCTCTTCGAGGACCGGCCGGATCGTTTTCACGGTGTCGCCCGGGGCGAAGCCCTGGACGATGTCGAGCAGGGCGGTGGTGGTCTTTTGGGCGTCCCCGAAGATGCCGAGCAGGGAGACCAGCGCCAGCATGGCCGGGAAAATCGAAAGCACCGAATAGTACGTCAAGGAAGCTGCCAGATCGGGGCACTGGTCCTTTGTGAACTCGCGCAGGGTCTTCTTGGCGATGTACTTCCAGGAGGGTTTGGTGACATCGGTGGGGGCATCCGGCTTGCGCGGATCGTCCGGGGCGGGCGCTGTCCGGGCTTTGGCGGTGCTGCTCTCGGTGGTCTCGGCGTCGTCCATGGAGCCAGTTTCCGCCTTGGTGAGGTTCTTGGCCATCGGAATCTTCTTTCGTGGTTAAGCACAGCGGCCGGCTGCCCAGCGCATCAGCGAGGGCAACCGGCCGTCTCCCGGGTCGGGCTAGGCCTGCTGGACGTTGTCTTTGGCGTCGGCCGCGCGGTCCTTCACGTCGGCGACCGCCATCTGGCCTTCGCCTTTGACGTTCTGGGCGGCATCGGTGGCCGTGGCCTTGACGTTTTCCATGGCTGCCTGGGCGGGTTCCTTGAGTCCTTCGGCCACGTGTTGCGCGGCTTGGGTCAACTCCGTGGTGAGCGGCTCGGCGGCCGTCTTCAGAGCATCCGCCGCCTCGCGTTCCTTCTGGCTCGCCGGGATCAGCGAGGACACCAGCAGGCCGGCGCCGAAAGCGATGAGCCCTGCGGCGAGCGGATTGCCCTGGGTCTTGGTCTTGGCAAGGTGCGGTGCGTCGGCGACTGCGGAGCCGGCGTCGTTCAGGTGCGAGCCGGCGCTGCCGCTGGCGGAATGCATGTTCCCGGCGGTGTGGTCGGCTGCTCCCATGACTTTCTCCTTTACTCCGAAGACCGCGTCTCTGACTTTGTCAGTCTGGCGCTGGACGATGTGCGACGGCGTGACCTTGTCGGCCACGGCGTCGACGTTGGTTCCGAGCCGGGCGCGGGTTGCTTCAATGTCGGCACGGATGGCATCCGGGTTTTCACTCATTGTGTTTTCCTCGCTTTAGTGGCTGGGCTTGAGGGTAGGGGGGATTTCCTGAAGCGTCTCGGCGGTCTGGGGCAGGCCCTTGATCGCCTTGAGTTCCTTGCGGCCCATCGACGCCAGGACGGCGCCGATGATGCCCCAGATGATCGCGACGACGACGCCTGACCATCCCAGGCCTATTAGCGTTCCCAGCCCCCACCAAAGGGCGAGGGAGAGGAACATCAGGACGAAGTGGCCCGCGACGCCGGCGCCGGCAAGCATGCCGCCGCCTTTGCCTGCCCGGCTGGTGGTCTGCTTCAGTTCGGCCTTGGCGAGTTCCACTTCCTGACGCATCAGGGTGGACATGTCCCGCGTAACGTCGCCGAGCAGGTCACCCAGTGAGGTGGTTTCCGCCTTCATGTGGGCCTCCGTGGGAGGCATGGGCGCGCCCATAGGCATCTCGCTGCTCATCGACGGCCTCCGTCGAACGGATCCTCACGGTCGGGAGCGACGGCCGGATCGATGCGGTACGGGTCAGCCGCCAACGGGTCAGCCGCCCACTCGTCGGCCCGGGTTCCGGAGCCCTCAAGCGGGTTCGGCGGGTAGGTTTCAGCGAAGCCGGCCGTCGTCGTCTGCGGGTAGGTGACAGGCGGCGGGGGAACGGCGACGCCGGTATCAGGCACCCGGGTGACCGGGGCGCTGTACTGTGCGGCCGTGCCGGTGGATGCCGTGCCACTTGATGCGGTGCCACTTGATGCCGTGCCGGTGGATGCCGTGTCCGGGGCGCCGGCGCTGAGGCTACGGCTGAGGCGCCCGGCCAGGATACCCGCGCCTGCGGCGGCCAGCAGGAACGTGCCCGGACGCTGACGGGCGAAGGACTTCACCTCGCTGAGCAGCGAACCTGGGTCCCGGTTCTCCAGCCACGTGGCAACCGACTTGGAGCGCTCGGCGGCCTGGCGGATCAGATCGGTGGCAACGCCGGGCTGGTCGGAGGCATCTGCCATCGTGTGGAGTTCGCTGGAGATGGAGTGCAGGCCCTGGGCGGCCTTCTGCTGCTGGGTGGCGGCCTGCGCGGTGAGGTCCGTCCGCGCCTGGTCGAGGAGGTCCTTGGCATTGCTCTTAACCTCACCGGCGACATTCGCCGCTTCGGCCTTTGCCGTCTGGGCGACGTTCTGGGCCGAGTCCGCGGCCTGCCGGGTCACTTCGCCGGCCTCGTCCTTCGCGGCGTCGGTCTTCGAAGCCGCCCCGGCGGACGTCTCGATGGAAGCGGTCGGGAACGTCGAGCTCGGCCGCAGTTCAAACTCGCCTTCAGTCACCCCGGGGGTGCCGTAGGAGCTGTCCTGGGGCCATTGGTTCTCTGTCATCGTCGCTCTCTTTCCTTGTAGATCTCTCGGGTAGACCTGGCGTCGGGCCGCAAGCCGCGACGCCGAACTCGAATAGTAAGCATGATTACTAATGAATAGTAAGCACGCTGTGTAATTGATTACAAGCAGATCCTGAAAATCTCCGGGCCGGTATCCAGCTAGGGTTGAACCATGGGCGAAGCGGTGGGCGGCTGATGGCGAAGCGGGGCAGGGCTGCCGGTCGAAACGCCGGAACCTCGACGCCGGGAGTGGTGGAAGTACCGAAGGGCAGCCGCCCGGACGGTCCCGTGGCTGGCGTTTACTACATCGACACGGGTGACTGCGAGCTGATCCCGGACCAGGACAATTCAAGCGGCTGGCTGCTGCGGATCAACGGCGTCATGAGTTCCCACATCGACCTTGCGGACCCGCTTTTCCTCGACTTCGAGTACATGCGCTGGATCGCCGCGCTGGTGGAGTCACGCTGGCCGCCGGCAGAACAGCCGAAGCTGCGCGCCCTGCACCTCGGTGGGGGAGCATGCTCACTGGCGCGCTACTTCCATGCCGCCTACCCGGATGCCCGCCAGGTGGTGGTGGAGCTGGATGGCAAACTCGCCGGCTACGTCCGGGGCTGGTTCGACCTGCCCAAGGCGCCGCTGCTGCGCCTCCGCGTGGGCGAGGCCCGGGAAGTGACGGAGAGCCTCACCCCGCAGACAAGGGACCTCATCATCCGTGACGTGTTCGCGGGAGCCGTTACCCCGCGGCCGCTGACCACCATGGAGTTCACGCAGCAGGCCAAACGTGTCCTGGCCCCCGGCGGGATCTACCTGGTGAATTCCGGCGACGCCCCCGCCCTGGGCAACGCCCGGGAGGACGCTGCCACCATAGCGGCGGCCTTCGAGCACACGGTGATCATTGCGGACCCGGCCATGCTCAAGGGCCGGCGCTACGGCAACATGATCATCGCCGGCAGCGACCTGCCGTTCGACGACGACCCCGGCCTCGCGCGGCGCCTGCTGGGCGGCGCGGTGCCGGCCCATATCTGGGACGACGCCAGGGTGCGGGCCTTCGCCGCCGGCGCCGCCGCCCGCCACGACCCGGCGTCGGACAAGGCGTCGGCCGCGGCGGAGGCCCCGGAGGCCGGGCGCCAGAGGTCGTCCGCTGCTCCGTAACGGCCCTTCTGCGGCCCCAAAACGGCGCTTACGGAGCAGCCGATCCGTTCCTTCCCCGTCCAAGGAGCGCCTCGCGGTGTGCGGCCGTCTGTTGGCGCAGGGCGCGGGCGACGGCGGCCACGGCGGGCCTGCGCAGCGAATCGGGCCGCAGGACAATCCAGTAGGGGAGCAGTTCCGCGAACAGGTCCGGCAGCAGCCTGACCAGATCCGGGTGCAGGTCCGCGGCAAAGCAGGGCAGGAAGCCGATTCCGGCCCCGGCCCGCGTCGCCTCCACGTGGACAAAGACGTTGGTGGAGCTCAGCCCGTCCCGCATGGTCGGGACCAACCGGCGCGGGGCGTCGAGGTCGTCCACCTGGAGCATCGAGTCCACAAAGTAGACCAGCGGATGCTCCTTAAGTTCGTCCACCGATGCCGGCGTCCCGTACTCGGCCAGGTAGTTCCGTGAGGCGTACATGCCCAGCATGTATTCGCCGAGCCGGGCGGCCTCGGCCCGGTGCACCTGCGGCTCACCGACCACCACCTCGATGTCCAGCCCGGAGCGCTGCTGGAGCGCCCGGCGGGTCACCGTGATGATCTCCACGCTGAGCCCTGGATGGCGGCGGCGTAGTCTGGCCACCGCGGGGGCCGCGATGTAGGCGCTGAAACCGTCCGTGGCCGTCATGCGCACGACGCCGGTGACCGGATCAGGCGCCTTTCCCGGCTGTTCAAGTGAGCGCACGGCACCTTCCACCTGCTCGGCGACGGCGACCGCCGCGGCGCCTAGTTCGGTCAGTTCCCAGCCGCCGGAGGCCCGGGACAGCAAGCGGCCGCCGAGGGCCTTCTCCAGGGCCGCGATCCGGCGCGAAACCGTGGTGTGGTTCAGGCCCAGGACTTGGGCCGCCGTCGTAAACCTGGCCGAGCGGGAGACCGCCAGCAGCACCAGCAGGTCGTCCGGATTTGCATTCATATCTGCAATTCTGCACATAGCTCGTGCCGGTTTGGTTATTGAACCGCGGGGAGTGTGCGGAGATACTCAATAAAGCCCATTGTTAGTGCCGCGTATCACACGCGGATCGGGCGGGCGCGGGTCCTGTTGGCTCTGGCTGCGTCAGCCTACCGCTGAGCCGCTTGAATCCCAGGGCCGCGAATCTCTGAACTGGAAGGCTTGGGAATGGAAAATACGCTCAACGGCCGCAAGGCACTGGTCACCGGCGGCGCCGGCGGGATCGGCGCGGCCTGCGTCCGGGCGCTCGCCGCCAGGGGCGCAAAGGTGGTGGTTGCCGACGTCGACGAAGCCGCCGCCGCCGCCCTCGCTGACGAGGTTGGGGGGACCACCTGGGCGGTGAACCTGCTCGACGTCGAAGCCCTGCAGACGCTCAGCCTGGATTGCGACATCCTGGTCAACAATGCCGGGATCCAGCGGATCAGCCCGATCGAGGATTTCGATCCGGCCGATTTCCGCCGCATCATCACCCTCATGCTCGAGGCGCCGTTCCTGCTCATCCGGGCCGCGCTGCCGCACATGTATTCCGGCGGATTCGGCCGGATCATCAACCTTTCCTCGGTCCACGGGCTTCGGGCCTCGCCGTTCAAGAGTGCCTACGTCTCGGCCAAGCACGGCTTGGAAGGGCTGAGCAAGGTGACGGCGCTGGAGGGCGGTGCGCATGGGGTGACGTCCAACTGCGTCAACCCCGGGTATGTCCGAACACCGCTGGTGGAGTCGCAGATCGCGGACCAGGCCAAGGTGCACGGCATTCCAGAGGCCGAGGTGTTGGCCAAGATCATGCTCACCGAGTCGGCAGTGAAGCGTCTCGTCGAACCCGAGGAGGTAGCTTCGCTGGTGGCGTGGTTGGCATCGAACGACGCCGGCATGGTCACGGGCGCCAGCTACACCATGGACGGCGGCTGGTCCGCGCGGTAAGTGCCTGGACCTGACCGGCATCCCCTGACCCGCCGGGGCGTCACTGCCCGGGCGGGTCCGGATGCGGCCCGGCGTCGATCATCCAGTTCACCTCGGCGGCCCGGAAAGACGCCCTGCGGAACATCTCTGTGCCGGGCGAATTCGTGGTCAACCTCGCCGGATCCGCCGGTCTGAATGGCCGGGAAACTTCCGGCGTAGGGATGAACAGGAGTGGATGCGCCCTAGGGGATGGTTGTGGCGGAGCGCCGGATGTAGCCCTCCACCGCCGATTCGGGGATGCGGTAGGACTTGCCGAAGCGGACGGCGGCCAAGGCCTGGGATTTGACCAGCCGGTAGACGGTCATGTTGGACACCCGCATGATCGCCGCGACTTCGGCGATGGTCAGGTAGGTCGGTGGGTCTGCCGCGATCATGGAAATCGAGCTCCTTTATCAGGCCGGGACGGCCGGCGGATCAGTCGGGGTACCGCACGTGGCGGTGATCAAAGAAGACCAGGCTGCCCGCCGGCGTCCCGGGGATGCGCAGCCCGACATGCGGGGACCGGATGACCTGGACTCTCCCCTCCCGCCGGCCATTGAACGGGTCATCGCCCACGACCACCTGTCCAATCCGGAACGGGACGCGTTGCTCCCACAGCCGTTGAACGGCCTGGCCAAGCGCCCGGGCAACGCGGTCACGCGACTGCTGACCTGCTGGCTGTGCTGCGGGAATGCCCATTGGACTGCTCCTTGCCTGCGATCGAACCTCATTCGCGGGACCGGGACTTCCTGGATGGGTTCCCCAGCCATTAAGATCCCCGTTCCCCCGTCCCGACACTTTAGGAAAAAACCCCACCAGTCACACGAGTATCAAATACCTCATCTTCACCGGGGGACTACTCGGTTGACTGTAGGCGCCTGCCACAAGGGGCGCTCTGCTCTGTGTCTGCAATACCAGATACATCTCCGGCGTGGCGCTCCCCGCCGGCCCCTGTCGGGGCCATGATTAAGTACGGGATACCGGACACCGAATACCACCCCGGGTTAGAAGAGGAACGCATGACAGCCGCCGCTATTCCGCCCACGGGACACGCGGGAGCCCTTAGCTCCGCACCGGAGCCGGTTCCTGCCAAGCCGGCTTCCAAAGTGCCGGCAGCCGAGAACACCCTCCGGATCCTCAAACTGCTGGCCTCCAAGCGCGGACCGATGGCGGCGTCGAACATTGCCACCTCGCTGGGGCTGCCGCGTTCCAGCGTCTACCACCTCCTGGGGGTGATGGAGGCGAACGGCTTTGTGATGCACCTGCACGAGGAGCAACGCTATGGCCTGGGCATCAGCGCCTTCGAACTGAGTTCGGCGTATTCCCGGCAGGAACCTCTGTCCCGGCTAGGCCGGCCGCTGCTGGCCTCGCTGGTGGACGTGATCGGCGAGAGCGCGCATTTGGCCGTTCTGCACGGACGGGACGTGCTCTACATCGTGGAGGAGCGGGCCAAGAACCGCCCGTCGCTGGTGACCGACGTCGGGGTCCGGCTGCCCAGCCACCTCACCGCCAGCGGCCGCGCCATCCTCGCGGCGCTGCCCAAGTCACAAGTCCGGGCGCTGTACCCGAATGCCGCCGCGTTTTCCGCCCGGCATGAGATGGAAGGCGCCATCATGAAGTACTCCGCGCTGTCCTCGCACCTGGACCAGGTAAGGCAGCGCGGCTACGCCACCGAACACGGTGAAGTGACGCCCGGCTTCGGCTCGATCGCGGCTGCCGTGACGGACCATGCGGGCTGGCCGACGGCCGCCGTCGCCGTAACGTTCCTGGAGGACAAACTGCCCGCGGAGCGGTGGCCGGTCCTGGCTGAGCGGGTCAGGAAGGCCGCCGACGATCTCTCGGTCCGGATCCACGGGCGCCCGGCCCCCTGATCACGCCGCCAGACTAGCTCGCAGCAGGGGCCGTTTTGAGCCCCCAAAACGGCCCCTGCTGCCAGCCAGTTGGAGAGAACGCGAGGGTGTCTGGAATACCGGACCCCACCCGCGCGGAGGCCCTGTTTCAGAGGCTCCGGACAGGCTTTAGTTGATAGCGAACCCCATTCCCGGACCCAAGAACGCAAAGGAGCAACTCATGGCACCCGCCGATTTCACCACCGGTGCCCGCCCGGTCAAAGCAGCCCGCGGCACCGCGCTCACCGCGAAGAGCTGGCAGACCGAAGCGCCGCTGCGCATGCTGATGAACAACCTAGACCCCGAGGTCGCCGAACGCCCGGATGACCTGGTGGTCTACGGCGGCACCGGCCGCGCCGTCCGGTCCTGGGCTGCGTTCGACGCGATCACCCGCACCCTCGAAACCCTGGAAAAGGACGAGACCCTGCTGGTCCAGTCCGGCAAGCCGGTCGGCGTCTTCCGCACCAATGAATGGGCGCCTCGGGTGCTGCTGGCTAACTCCAACCTCGTCGGCGACTGGGCCACCTGGCCCGAATTCCGCCGGCTGGAGGCCGAAGGCCTGATGATGTACGGCCAGATGACCGCCGGGTCCTGGATCTACATCGGCACCCAGGGCATCCTGCAGGGCACCTTCGAGACCTTCGCCGCGATCGCCCGCAAACTCACCGGCGACGAGGACGGCACGCTCGCCGGCACCTTGACGCTGACCGGCGGCTGCGGCGGGATGGGCGGCGCCCAGCCGCTCGCCGTCACCCTGAACGACGGCGCCTGCCTGATCATCGACGTCAACGAAAGCCACCTCCGCCGCCGGGCCGGCAAGCGCTACCTCGACGAGGTCGAAACGGACCTCGACGCCGCGATCGCAAAGGTTCTTAAAGCCAAGGCGGAGCGCCGCGGCTGGTCGGTCGGGTATGTGGGCAACGCCGCCGAGGTGTTCCCCGAGATCCTGCGCCGCCACAACGCCGGCGAGCTCACCGTCGACATCGTCACGGACCAGACCTCCGCGCACGACCCGCTGAGCTACCTGCCGGAAGGCATCACGGTTGAGGAATGGCACCGCGAGGCCGCCGCCGATCCCGAAGGCTTCACCAAAAAGGCCCAGGCCTCGATGGCCAGGCACGTGGCGGCCATGGTCGAATTCCAGGACGCCGGCGCCGAGGTCTTCGACTACGGCAACTCCATCCGCGACGAGGCCCGCAAGGGCGGCTATACCCGGGCGTTCGAATTCCCCGGGTTCGTCCCGGCCTACATCCGGCCGCTGTTCTGCGAGGGCCTGGGCCCGTTCCGCTGGGTCGCGCTCTCCGGTGACCCCGAAGATATCGCGGTCACGGATGCGGCCATCAAAAACCTCTTCCCCGAGAACAAGCACCTACACCGCTGGATCGACGCCGCCGCCGAACGCGTCGAGTTCGAAGGCCTGCCGGCCCGCATCTGCTGGCTCGGCTACGGCGACCGCGCCAAGGCCGGCTTGCTCTTCAACGAGCTGGTCCGGGACGGGAGGGTCAAGGCGCCCATCGTGATCGGCCGCGACCACCTCGACTCCGGCTCCGTCGCCTCCCCGTACCGCGAAACCGAGGCCATGGCCGACGGCTCCGACGCGGTCGCTGACTGGCCGCTGCTCAACGCCCTGCTCAACACCGCCTCCGGCGCCACCTGGGTCTCCATCCACCACGGCGGCGGCGTCGGCATCGGCCGCTCCATCCACGCCGGCCAGGTCTCGGTCGCCGACGGCACCGACCTCGCCGCGCAGAAACTCGAACGCCTGCTGACCAATGACCCCGGCATGGGCATCATCCGCCACGTCGACGCCGGCTACGACCGCGCCGTCGAGGTCGCCCAGGAGCGCGGCGTCCGCATTCCGATGTTGCCCACGAGCACCTAACCTCGCAAGTCCCCACCCCGCATCGACTGCTCCGTGGCTGCCGTTTTGAGCCTCCAAAAGGGCACTTACGGAGCACTCGACGCCCCGTGGCCACCAATTTCTAGGTAGGAACACCATGACCATCACCACCCACGAAGCGCTCACCGTCACCCTCGGCTCCGGCGGCGTCACCCCCGAGGACGTCCTCGCCGTCGCCCGCCACGACGCGCACGTGACCATCGCCTCCGAAGCGCTCGACGCCGTCGCCAAGGTCCGCGCCCACATCGACGACCTGGCCCACAGCGAGGTCCCGGCCTACGGCATCTCCACCGGCTTCGGCGCCCTGGCCAACCGGCACATCCCCGCCGAGCTCCGCACCCAGTTGCAGAAGTCCCTGATCCGCAGCCACGCCGCCGGTATGGGCCCGGCCGTGGAACGCGAGGTGGTCCGCGGCATCATGTTCCTGCGCGCCAAGACCCTCGCCTCGGGCCGTACCGGCGTCCGCCCTGTCGTGCTGCAGACCATGGTGGACGTGCTTAACGCCGGCGTCACCCCGGTGGTCCGCGAGTTCGGCTCGCTCGGCTGCTCCGGCGACCTCGCGCCGCTGTCGCACTGCGCCCTGGTGCTGATGGGCGAAGGCGAAGCGGAGGGGCCCGACGGCGTCCGGTACGGCGGCCGCGGGGAACGCAGCGTCGCGGAACTCCTCGCCGCGCACGGGATCGAGCCGGTCACCCTGGCCGAAAAGGAAGGCCTGGCCCTGGTCAACGGCACCGAAGGCATGCTGGGCATGCTGCTGATGGCCATCGCAGACATCCGCCAGCTGCTCACGACGGCGGACATCACCGCCGCGCTCAGCGTCGAGGCGCTGCTCGGCACGGACCAGGTGTTCCTGCCCGAGCTGCATGCCGCGCTTCGGCCGCACCCGGGCCAGGCCGCTTCCGCGGACAACATGCTCCGGGTGCTGTCCGACTCGGCGATCGTGGCCTCGCACCGGATCAATGACACCAAGGTCCAGGACGCCTACTCGCTGCGTTGCGCGCCCCAGGTGGCCGGCGCCGTCCGCGACACCGTGGACCACGCCGCAATGGTCGCCTCCCGCGAACTGGCCGCCGCGATCGACAACCCGGTGGTCCTGCCGGACGGCCGGGTCAGCTCCAACGGCAACTTCCACGGCGCCCCGGTGGCCTACGTACTGGACTTCCTCGCGATCGCCGTCGCGGACCTGAGCTCCATCGCCGAGCGCCGCACCGACCGGATGCTGGACCCGGCCCGCTCACACGGGCTGCCCGCGTTCCTCGCCGCCGACCCCGGCGTCGATTCCGGTCTGATGATCGCGCAGTACACCCAGGCCGGGCTGGTCTCGGACAACAAGCGGCTGGCCGTCCCGGCGTCGGTGGACTCAATCCCGAGCTCGGCCATGCAGGAGGACCACGTCTCGATGGGCTGGCATGCGGCCCGCAAACTGCGCCGTGCGGTGGAGAACCTGCGCCGGGTCCTGGCCATCGAACTCGTGGCCGCGGCGCGGGCCCTGGACATCCGCACGCAGCTCTCCGGCGGCGGACTGACGCCGGGCCCGGCCGGCGCTGCGGTGATCGCGGTATTGCGCTCGGTGGTGGACGGGCCGGGAACCGACCGGTTCCTGTCCCCCGAACTGGAGGCCGCCGACCGTCTGGTTGCCACGGGCGAGGTCCGGGCCGCCGCAGAATCGGCCGTCGGGTCGCTGGCCTGACCAAGGCTGCGGGGCTACATACGGGGAGCCGAAATGCGAAGGGCCGGTGAGGGGAGTACCCCTCACCGGCCCTCGGCGTCTGCCGGCCGCGACGACTAGGCGGCCATGTCTTCGTGGGTCTCGCCGAACGGCACGGTTTCATCGAGCGCCACCGTATAGGCGCCGGGCTCGTGGCGGGTAACCCGGATCCCGCAGCGGCCTTCCTGGACGGCCGACGCGATCAGGGTGTTGACGGCGGTTTCGAGGCCGTGGTGGACTTCGTCGGCACTGGCAAACGAGAGCTTGATCGACTTAGCGTCAGAGGTCGCGGTCTGCATGGTGTGTGTGTTCATTAACTGGTCTTTCGTAGAATCCGGCCCGTTTGGCCGCCCTCTATTCTAGTCTTTCCGGCGCGCCTTCCCCGCCACTGGCCCATAGTATGCCAATGGCGGTATAACTTTTGAGGCGAGGGGGCGTCATTCTGCCGGGGGCGCCCGCCCCTTTTCCGAGGCGGCATCACAGCTGCGGCAGGAGGGAATGCGCATGTTCGAAGCTCCCAGTGTTGTCTTCACCGCGGCCGGAATCGCCGTGTTCATCGCTGCGGTGCTGCCCAAGCTGCTCCGCAACGTGCCGCTCTCGATGCCGATGGTGTTCCTGGGCGCAGGCATGCTGGCGTTCGCCCTGCTGCCCGGCCTGCCGGACCCGGACCCCCTGCAGCACGGGGAATTCGTCACCCACCTGACCGAAGTATGCGTCATCATCTCGCTGATGGGCGCCGGGTTGGCTCTGGACCGACCCCTCGGACTCCGGCGGTGGTCGACGACGTGGCGGATGCTGGGCCTGGCCATGCCGCTGTGCATCATCGGACTGACCCTGCTGGGACTGTGGTTCCTCGGGTTCGGGCTGGGGGCCGCGCTCCTCGTCGCGGCCGCACTGGCACCCACGGACCCGGTCCTGGCCTCCGAGGTGCAGGTGGGGGAGCCCGCCGACGCGGAAAGCGAAACCGGGCGGGAGGACGAGATCCGCTTCGGGCTGACCTCCGAGGCGGGCCTGAACGACGGCCTCGCGTTCCCTTTTGTCTACCTTGCGATCGCCATCAGTTTCGTGGGCGCCTCGCCGTCCGGCTGGTTGGCGCATTGGCTCGCCGTCGACGTGCTCTGGCGGATCGGCATCGGCGTACTGCTGGGCCTCGCGATGGGCAAGCTGCTGGGGCGGCTCTTCTTCACGGCCCGGCATGAGAGCGTCCGGCTGTCCAACCACTCCGAGGGCTTCGTGGCGCTGGCGGCGACCTTCCTGGCTTACGGCGTGACGCAGATGGTCGAAGGCTACGGGTTCGTCGCGGTCTTCGTCTGCGCCGTCACCATCCGGGCGGCGGAGCGCACCCACGGTTTCCACCGGGTGATGCACTCGTACGTGGAGCAGCTGGAGCGGCTCATGACGGTGGTCATCCTGGTGCTGCTGGGCGGGGCGATCGCGCGCGGCCTGCTGGCCGGGATCAGCTGGATCGAGGTGCTCGTGGCGCTGGCCTTCCTGCTGCTGGTGCGTCCGCTGGCGGGCTGGCTCGGGCTGGCCCGGGGCAAGACCGGCCCGCGCGAGCGGGGTGCCATCGCGTTCTTCGGAATCCGCGGGATCGGCTCGCTCTACTACCTCGCTTACGCCCTTGGCCACGGTAACTTCGGCGCCCAGGCGCACCAACTCTGGGCTTTCGTGGGACTCGCCGTGGCGATGTCCATCGTGCTGCACGGCGCGACGACGGCGCCGGTGATGAACCGGCTGGACCGCCTGCGCCAGCGCCGCGCGGTGGAGCGGCACGGCGACGAGGGGCAGGCGCCGGTCACGGCCATCTGAGGGCCGGGCAGGCGTGCAGCGGCCCTTGGATCGAATCGCTGTTGTTATAAAGCGGATGGAGCGTCGGGCTACTGGGCGTCGCACCCTCCGGTTATGCTGAGGGCACGAAGTCTTGGGGGTAACTTCCGGGACGTTTCTGCATCCTGCCAGCGTTGCTCGGCCAGGACCTTTCGTTTCAGGAGTTGTTCGAGCGTGTTCTTCAAGACTTTCGGTTGGTCGTTCGTGGTCACCCTCATCGCATTGGTGATCGCCTTCCTTTACGGGGGGCCCCAGGCACTGATCCTCTGTGTGATTCTCGGCATCCTGGAAATCAGCCTGAGCTTCGATAACGCCGTGGTCAACGCGCGGATCCTGGAACGGATGAACCCGTTCTGGCAGAAGATGTTCCTCAGCGTGGGCATCATCATCGCCGTCTTCGGCATGCGCATCCTGTTCCCCCTGCTCATCGTGGGGGTCACCGCCAACCTGAATCCCGTCGAAGCTGTCAGCCTGGCCATGGAAAAGGGCGACCCGCACACTCCGGGCAGCTACGGGTACCTGCTGCACGAAGCCCACCCGCAGATTGCGGCTTTCGGCGGCATGTTCTTGTTGATGCTGTTCCTGGACTTTATCCTGGCCGACCGTGACATCAAGTGGATCAAGTTCCTCGAGGTCCCGCTGGCCCGGCTGGGCAAACTTGAAGGCGCATCCCTGGTGATCGGCATGGCCGCTCTGGCCGTCGCCGGTGCTGTGTCCGGCGAGAAGCAGGGCATCGTCCTGCTCGCGGGTCTGTTCGGCTTGATCACGTACTTCCTCGTGAACGGCCTCGGGAATCTTTTCGACGTCGACGAAGACGGCGACATTGATGCCGCGGACGCGGACCTTGTGGTTCACTCGGGTCCCTCCGGTGCGGCTCAAGTGGCCGGCAAGGCCGCCCTGATGCTCTTCCTGTACCTGGAAGTGATAGACGCGTCGTTTTCCTTCGACGGCGTCATCGGCGCCTTCGCCATCACGTCCGACCCGATCATCATTGCCCTCGGGCTGGGTTTCATCGGCGCAATGTTCGTCCGCTCCCTGACCGTATTCCTGGTTCGGCAGGGCACGCTGGACGAGTTCGAATACCTGGACCACGGTGCCCACTGGGCCATCGGCGCCCTGGCCGCGATCCTGCTGGTCACGATCGTGGTTCCCGTCAACGAGGTCGTGACCGGCCTGATCGGCGTCGTTTTCATCGGAGCGGCATTTATCGGCTCGGTTCAACGCAATAAGAGGGCCCTTGCCGCTGAGCAGGCTCAATCCCTTGAGCCTGCGAACAGCTAAAGCCCCAGGCGCCACAGACAAAAACGAAAACAGTCACCACTAGGAAAGCGAGTATTCACATGGGTTTGAGTTTGCAAAAAGGCCAGTCGCTGTCACTGACCAAGCAGAATGGCGTTTCGATGACGAACGTCCGTCTCGGCCTCGGTTGGGACTCAGCGGTCCCCGCGAAAAAGGGATTCTTCGGCGGGACCAAGACAGTGGAGATCGACCTCGACGCGTCCGCTATTCTTTTTGACGCTCAGGGTCAGCACCTCGACACGGTCTTCTTCAACCAGCTCACCAGCAAGGACGGATCGATCCGACACACGGGCGACAACCTGACGGGCGAAGGCGACGGCGACGACGAAACCCTCATGGTCAACCTGCAGACTGTGTCGCCAGCGGTCCAGCACATCGTGTTCGTCATCACCAGCTATAGCCAGCAGACCTTCAACATGGTCCAGAACGCCTTCTGCCGTGTCCTCGATGACTCCGTGCCCGGCAGCCCGGAAGTCGCCCGCTACGACCTCACGGAATCGGGACCGTACACAGCGATGGTCATGTCCAAGCTGTCGCGGAACGGGAACGTCTGGAACTTCCAGGCCATCGGCACGCCGGCCAACGGACGCACGCCGGGTGAGGTCCGCGGCGCCGCGGCATCTGCCCTCTAGCCCGATTGGACCAGCGCTCCTAGGCGCTATTGAACGTACACACCAAACTGAAGGAGTAGCTCTTGTCTAGCCTGACTCTGAGCAAGGGAAGCAACCTGTCGCTGACCAAAGCCGATCCAGGTCTGCGTAAGGCCATGATCGGCCTTGGCTGGGATCCGCGGACCACCGCCGGCGAACAGTTCGACCTCGACGCCTCGGCGCTGCTGGTTCGTGCTGACGGCAAGGTCCGTTCGAATGATGACTTCATTTTCTACAACCAGCTGTCCTCGCGCGACGGTTCGGTCATGCACCAAGGCGACAACCGGACTGGCGAAGGTGAGGGGGACGACGAGCAGATCCTGATCGACCTCGACGCCGTCGCACGGGACATCGAAAAGATCGTCATCGTCGTGTCGATCGACCAGGCGGAGGCCCGTCGCCAGAACTTCGGCCAGGTGCGCGACGCCTTCTGCCGCGTGGTCAACCAGGAGACCGACAACGAAGTGGTCCGCTACGACCTCACAGAAGATGCTGCAGCGGAAACGTGCATGATTTTTGCCGAGATTTATCGAAACGGCGGCGAGTGGAAGTTCCGGGCCGTAGGGCAGGGCTATGCCTCAGGCCTCCGCGGCGTTGCCACGGACTTCGGCATCTCGCTGGACTAAAGCCTGTGGTCCGGCAACGCCGGGCCACAGCGCCGCACCCCTTACACGACTGAACTAGGAGAACAACCATGGCTGGCCTGACACTTGCCAAAGGCAGTAACCTCTCGCTCACCAAAGCCGATCCGGGGCTGAGCAAGGTTCTGGTCGGCTTAGGCTGGGACCCCCGTACGACCACGGGGGATGCCTTCGATCTGGACGCCTCGGCGCTCCTGCTCGGCGCCGACGGCAAAGTCCGCAGTTCCGCGGACTTCATCTTCTACAACCAGCCGGCGGCCGCCGACGGCTCGGTAGTCCACAGGGGCGACAACCGCTCCGGCGAAGGCGACGGCGACGACGAAGTGATCGCCGTCGAACTCTCCGCCGTTGGTGCGGATGTTGAACGGATCGTTTTCGTGGTCTCGATCGACCAGGCGGAAGCCCGCCGGCAGAACTTTGGCCAGGTGCGCTCCGCCTACTGTCGCGTGGTCAACCAGGAAAGCGACGCCGAGGTAGTCCGCTACGACCTCAGCGAGGACGCGGCGCCGGAGACCTGCATGATCTTCTCGGAGCTCTACCGGCACAACGGTGAATGGAAGTTCAAAGCGGTCGGCCAGGGCTACGCCACCGGCCTCGCCGGCATCGCCGCGGACTTCGGCGTCCAGCTCGGCTAAGCACCCCCAGACCATAGAAAGAGAGACGGACCCATGAGCATGCAACTGACACCGCCGGCCTCGCCGGCATCAACGCCGTTGGTGCTGAACGCGCCGGAAACCGTGGACATCGTCAAGGTCGACGACGCCCCCGGCATGGTCCCGGTGCCGGCCGAACGCCAGCAGGAGATCAACGCCCAGGCTCGCGCCTTCATCAGCGAGGTGTCGGCGATGAGCCCGTTCAGCCCGGAGTACTCCAGCAAGATCGACGGCATCAACCGGCTTGGCGGTCAGCAGCTTGTGGCCTCCGCGAACACCTCAAGCCGGCTGCTGGAGCGGTCCTCCACGTCGCTCGCCGGAGCGAAGAAGTCCGGCAGCAACGCCCAGGTGCAGGTCGCCTCAACGCTCGGTGAGCTTCGTTCCACCGTGGAAGACCTGACGCCGAACAACGCCGACCTGAGCGTCGGCCGGAAAATCCTGGGGATCATCCCGGGCGGCAACAAGCTCTCGAAATATTTCCAGAAGTACGAGAGTGCGCAGACCCAGCTCGACAAGATCATCAAGTCCCTGATGGCAGGCCAGGACGCGCTGCTTAAGGACAATGCCTCCCTCGCGCAGGAAAAGACCCAGCTGTGGGAGACCATGCAGGGACTGAGCGAATATGCCGTCTTCGCTAAGGCGCTCGATACTGCAACCGCCAGCAGGATCGACGAGATGAAGCTGGCCGGCCAGATCGAAGAGGCGGGCAAGCTCGACTCGGACGTGCTGTACCCGATCCGGCAGCGCCATCAGGACATCCTGACCCAGTTGGCCGTCTCGGTGCAGGGTTACCTGGCGATCGACATGATCCGCAAGAACAACACGGAACTGATCAAGGGCGTCGAGCGGGCCCGCACCACGACGATCTCCGCGCTGCGGACCGCGGTGATTGTGGCCCAGGCACTGGCCAACCAGAAGATGGTGCTGGATCAGATCGACGCCATCAACACGACGACGAACAACATGATCCTGAAGACGTCCGAGATGCTCAAGGACCAGACCGCGCGGATTCATCAGCAGGCGGCCAGCTCCGGCGTCAGCGTGGAGACTTTGCAGAAGGCTTTCGATAACGTCTTCCAGACCATGGACGCCATCGACACCTTCCGGTCCCAGGCCAACAAGAGCATGGAGGGCACCGTGCAGGCCCTCGAAACCGGCCTGGAACGGGCCCGCCCCTACTTGGACCGGGTGCGCCAGCAGGAGGGGAATTAGCAGCCACCGCCCCTGAGAATTAGGCTTACGGGCTATGGTCGCAAAATTCCTTGGCGCGCTGTTCGGCAGCGGAGCGGTTCCCCGCTCCGCTGCCGTATCTGACGCCGAATCCCGCACCGCCGCCGAGCCGGCCGCGGATGAGCTGACGGTCACCGGCGCCGCGCTCGAAGAGTTGAGGCAGACGGCACTGCGGCTCGGGTCTGAGCTGCCGACCGTCGTCGTCTCACAGCTGCTGCAATTGGTTGACGTCCTGCGCGCCCTGATCGGCTACATCGGCCGGTCCGGGGCGTCCACGGAGCAGCGCGTCCTGCTGAACGCCGTCATCACCGACTACCTGCCGTCCCCGCTGCGCGCATATCTGAACTTGGCCGTTGCGTCACGGCAGGACGAGTCCGCCCAGACGCGGGCCTTGCTGGAGCAGTTCGAAACGCTTTACTCGACAGTGCAAAACCTGGACAACCAGGTCCGCACCGGGGCGGTCACCGAACTGGCAGTGCACGGCCAGTTCCTCCGGGACAAATTCGATATCGATGGTCTTCATCTGGAAGGACGCTAGTGGCTTCTATGGTTGCGGGCAGCAACGCCGCCCTTACTGCCGAGAACCCCGGGCTGGACAAGGTGCTATTGGGGATCGGCTGGGACATGGTCCCGAGCCGGGGCCCTCAGGCCGAGCTGGTTCCCATGGTGATCATGTGCGGGAAGGACGGCCGCGCCATTTCGGATGACCACCTCGTCTTCTTCAACCAGATCGTGAGTCCCGACGGCAGCATCGCCTTCGCCGGCACGGAGGACCAGGAACAGATCGACGTCGACCTTAACCAGGTACCCGAGTCTGTCGCCAAGATCGCGGTCCTGCTCTACGTGGATCCGGATGTGCGCGGACCCGGCACGTTCGCTGCGGTCAAGAACGCCTACCTGCGCGTCGCCAACGAGCAGAACCGGGAGCTCCTGCGCTTCACCGTTCCACGGGGGAACCTGGACAAGATCAACGCCATGATCCTCGGGGAGCTGTATCGGCACGCCGGAGGCTGGAAGTTCCGTGCCCTCGGGCAGGGCTACGAGGCCGGGCTTGGCGCCGTGGCCGCCGACTTCCAGTTGAATCTCTGAGCATGGCGTTGAATCGGAGCGCCGTGCGAACCGACATCGGTTACCTAAGCCGACGCCGGAAACCGGTGCGGCAGCCGGAGCCGGCCGCGCCGCTGCCGGAGACTGCGGCGCTGACGCCCGACGTCGGCGCTGTCTCGCCGGTTTCTTCGGGGCTTACCCTCGGCCCCGCACCCACCCCGGCTGCCGGCACCGCGCCCGCAGCCGCCGGTCCCGCCGCCACCCGTACCCCCGCGCGCACCCCGGCTTCCCGGCCGGTACCGCGCCCGGCCCCGGCGGTCTCGGAGCGGCTCTTTCCAGCCCCGGACTTCGGCAGCCTGCGTGAGCTGGGGGAGGCAAACCCTGTGGTGCGTCTGAACCCGCGGCAATCAGCGATTGGCTCGCTCCTGGTGGCCGGGGCCCGCTCCGTGGCGTGGGAAGACCAGCAGCTCACCACGGGAGCCCAGCACACCGACGGGCTCCAGGCCGGGTCCGCGGTTGGCACGCCCGGGAACCGGCCCCTTGCCGGCCTCCAGAACGGTGCCGGCATAGTGTCCCTGCGCCACGTCCGGCTACTGCGCAGGGTTCTGTTCGTCGCCGGCGAGACCCCATTGACGATCGGGGTCTTCGACGGCGCCGCCGCAGCGGTAGCGGCCCGGAACGATGCCGGGCTGCGGAGCGTTCTGTACGTCGTACGGGTCGGTGCGGTGCTGGAGCTGCGAGTGGAGTTCGTCCCGGCCGATGCGCCCGATCCCGCCATCTGGGCCAGGTTCGGTTTCACGATGACCATTCCGCTGGACCAACGGGCGCTCCTGCGCTAAACCGCGAAACCGGCGCAGCTGATAAATGCGGCCAACAAACTAGGGGAAAATGCAGCACTTCAAAGCCTTGGGCGAATCCGTCAAGGACCGACTTTTCCACCTGCGTCCCGAACCCCTGCACCGCACTTCGGACGCCCGCCTGCTGGCCGTGGCGTTGGGGGCCACCCTGTACTCGCCCGCTACGAGAAGCTCACTGGCTGCGGGAATCCGGAAACAAGCAGGAGCCGGCTGCCTGAGCACCGTTATTTGCCTTGAAGACGCCGTTCCCGACGAGGAAGTGCCCGCCGCCGAGGATAACCTACTCGCTGCACTGGCCGAACTGTCCCAGGACGATCCGGACGAGCTCCCGCTGATCTTCATCCGGTGCCGCACCCCCGAACAACTGCTCGACGTCGGACGCCGGGCCGGCGCCGCGCTCGGCGTCGTTTACGGCTTCGTGCTGCCCAAGTTCGAGAACGAGACCGGGCGCGGTCGGGCGTTCCTCGCGGCACTGCAGCTGTTGAATGAAGAAACCGGCCGCAGCAGGGCGTCGAACGAACCGGCGCTGAGGGCCATGCCGATCATTGAGGACCTTTCGACAACCCATCTGGAGTCGCGGGTCCGGGTTCTGACGGACAACTTCGCTCTGGTCGAAGAGTTCCGCGAGTTGGTGCTGTGCGTCCGGATCGGCGCCACGGACATGTCCAGTGCCTTCGGTCTACGGCGTTCCCGCGACCTGACCATCTACAACGTCAAGGTTGTCGCAAACATCATCGGCGACGTCGTGAACATCTTCGGCCGCCCGAAGGACGGCTGGGTAATCTCCGGCCCCGTCTGGGAACACTTCGTCAACACCGAGCGGGTCCTGCGGCCGCAACTGCGGTCCACGCCGTTCGAAGCCGCCAATGAGGGCCAGCTCCGCCAGCGCATCCTGATGGACAACCTGGACGGCCTGATCCGGGAAACCGAGCTGGATCTGGCCAACGGCCTGCTGGGCAAGACCGTCATCCATCCCAGCCACGTGCCCGTGGTGCACTCCATGTGCGTGGTGAGCCACGAGGAATACCTCGACGCCCAGGACATCGCCGGCAGCATCGGGGGAGGCGTAAAGGCCTCGTCCTATGGAAACAAGATGAACGAGGCGAAACCGCACCGGGCCTGGGCAGAACGGACCCTGCTGCGCGCGCGGGCCTTCGGGGTTGCCAGGCCCGGCGTCAATTTTGTTGAACTACTGGAAGCGAGCATGCGGTGAAGGCACTCCACACGGCTGCGCCCTGGAGCGGCGGCTACGTGCGCGATGCCCTCGGCGTCGACGTCGTCCCGGACCTTGGGCGCAGCCTCCTGCCGGTGAAAGCCCTGGTGGGGCTTGCGCTGCGGCGCAATCCCAAGCGGGCCCACCTCCTGGTCTCCCGGGTCCTCGCCAAGCACGTCCCCACCGAACCCGGGATCGCGACGTCGGCAGGCCTGCTACTGGGGCTCCTGGTCCGCAGGGAATTGCAGGAGACCGCAGGACCGCCGGCGCCCGGCCCACTGACCGCCGTGATCGGCGAGGCGGCGGAGCGGCTGGGGCGTCTGCTGGCGCAAGGAGAAGGGGCGGACGGCGAAGCGGCCCAGGACCAGGACGGACGCCGGATCCGGCTGACCGCCGTGGCCGGCCTGTGCGGACTGCTCACCCGGCACCAGACAGAGTTTCCCGGCGTCGTAACCATCGGCTACGCGGAAACCGCCACCGGGCTGGGCCAGCTGGTGGCGGGGCAACTGGGCACCTACTACATTCACTCCACGCGGCACGGCAACAGCGCGGTGGAGCCCTACGGCGCCTTCGAAGAACTGCACTCGCACGCCACCTCGCACCGCTTGCTGCCGAGCAGCCGCGCCGCCCTGGACCGGGCCGACACCGTGATCCTGGTCGATGATGAGCTGAGCACCGGTGCCACGATCATCAACACCATCCGGGAACTGCACAACACGGCACCGCACCGCCGGTACGTCGTCGCCTCTCTGGTTGACCTTCGCCCCGCGGCGGACCGGGGCCGCCTTGACGACCTCGCCGCCGAATTCGGCACCCGGATCAGTGCGGTGGCACTGGCGCATGGAAGCATCGAGCTGCCGGTCACCCTCGGTGCGGACGCTGCGGACCTGATCGACGGCCTCCCGGTCCCGCACACGGCGGGGCCGGTCCCGGGCCGGATCCAGCTGGTGGACCTGAACGGTGTCGTCCCGCCCATCCGCAGCCCCCGCTTCGGCGTGGCCGGGCGTCCGGATCCGGAGCAGGCGGCGGTGATCGCAGCCGCCCTCGACTCCTCCCTGGGCACCACGGCAGCGGGAGCCCGGGTCCTGGTCCTGGCCACCGAGGAGTTCATGGCGCTCCCGCTGGCGGTCACGGCCCGGCTCCAGGAACTGCGCCCCGACGCTGACATCCGCTATTCCACCAGTACGAGGTCCCCGATCGCGGCGCTGGATGAACCGGGCTACGCCGTCCGCTCGGCGATTGCCTTTGGCAGCGACGACGATGCCCCGGACGGGCCGGGGCCACGGTTTGCCTACAACTTCATGCATCCCGAGGAGCGGTTCGACACCGTCCTGATCATGCCGGAACCCGGGACCCCGGCCGCCGGACTCCTGGCCCCCGGCAAGATCGCCGACGCCGTCGCGGCAAGCACCCCGAACGTCCTCCTCGTCCTGCTGCCGGGCCAGCCCCCGTTCCCCACGCCGCTGCGTGGCCCCGACTTCGGCTCCTATCCGCCGGCTGACGTTCAGTGGCTGCTGAAGGATCTGAGCTTCGCGCAACTGGAGGCCCCGAAGGCCGAACGCGAAGCCGCCATCCAGTCCGGGAAGGCAAGTTACGCAGCGTCGTTGCCGCAGGAGTTCGAACCGTCTGCCGAGTATGGGGCCCTCTTCCAGACGGCGCTGGCCAGTTCCGCCGCCCGGATTGCGCACGCCGTCGGAACCGTCACCGAGCAGGTCCTGAAACTGCGGGGCAACGCGCCCGTGCTCGTGTCCCTGGCGCGTGCCGGGACCCCCGTGGGAATCCTGATGAAGCGGTGGGCCAGGGAAGTCCACGGCCTGGAGCTGCCGCACTACGCCATCAGCATCGTCCGCGGGCTCGGCATCGACCAGACCGCCCTCGGCTACCTCGCCGCCCGGCACCGGCCAGAAGACGTCATGTTCGTCGACGGCTGGACCGGGAAGGGCGCCATCGCCCGCGAACTCGCCGCCGCCGTCGACCTCTTCCGGCAAACCGACGGGCCGGACTTCCGCCCGGACCTAGCGGTTCTCGCGGACCCGGGACACTGCGTCCGGATCTACGGGACAAGGGAGGACTATCTGGTCCCCTCGGCCTGCCTGAACTCGACCGTCTCCGGCCTCATCTCCCGCACCGTCTACAACACGGAACTGATCGGCCCGGACGACTTCCACGGCGCCAAGTTCTACTCTGAGCTTGCCGCCAGTGACGTCTCAAACCACTTCCTGGACACCGTCACCGCGCAGTTCGCCGCCGTGCGGCAGACCGTCCTGACGGCGGCGGCCTCCGCGCCCTCCCGGATTGAGGAGTTGCCCGACGCGGACTGGGCGGGCTGGGCAGCCGTCGAGGACATCAGCCGGAGTTTCGGTATCAAGAACGTGAACCTGGTCAAACCGGGCGTCGGGGAGACCACCAGGGTGCTCCTGCGGCGCGTACCGTGGAAGGTGCTGGTGCGTCCGGACGGAATCGGTGACATCGCGCATGTTCTGCACCTGGCAGAACAGCGCGGCGTCGAGGTGCTGGAGGTTCCGGAGCTGACCTACAGCTGCGTCGGCCTGATCCATCCACTCCACACGCCGGGAGCAACCGGCGCCGACGGCAAGGCTGTGCTGGACGTATGAGCGTCCACCCGCATGCCGGCCCGGTCATGGTGGCCAGCGACCTGGACCGGACCCTGATCTACTCGGCAAAGTCCATGGCGCTCAGCGGGAACGACCACCTGGCACCCCGCATGGTGGTTGCCGAGGTCTATGAGGCGGCGCCGCTGTCGTTCATGACCCGGGCTGCCGAGGGGTTGCTGGAGGGGATCGTGCAGCGGAGCGTGTTCGTGCCCGTCACCACCCGCACCCGGGCCCAGTTCTCCCGGGTGCGGCTGCCCGGGTTCGGCCGAGGGTATGCCGTAACGACGAACGGTGCCGTGCTCCTGCACGACGGTAAGCCGGACCCTGACTGGTCCCGCCACATCCAGCGGTCCCTGGGATCGGCCTGCGCGCCGCTGGATGACGTGCTCCGGCACCTCACCGGCAGCGCGGCGGTCCCCGCGATCCTGCGGGTCCGGACCGCAGAGGACTTCTTTGCCTACTCGATCGTTGACCGGCAAGCACTGCCGGACGGGTACCTGGCGGAGCTCGAGGCCTGGTGCCACGCCCGCGGCTGGACGACGTCCCTGCAGGGGCGAAAGCTTTACTGTGTGCCGGCCCCGATCACCAAGGAAGCGGCAGTGGAGGAGATCCGGCGTCGTTGCGGGGCAGGTCTCCTGGTGGCGGCGGGCGACTCGCGCCTGGATGCCGGCATCCTCAAACTGGCGGACATCGCGATCCGACCCTCGCACGGGGAACTCGACAGCGACGCGTACCGCCGGCCAAACCTGACGGTGACGGCGGCCAACGGCATCCTGGCGGGCGAGGAAATCCTGCGCTTCGTGACCGGCGTCCTGGCGCAGGCTGGAAGCGGCCGGCCGGTGGTCGGAGCCTCGGCGGCGCCGACTACCGCAGCAGCGTATTGATCAGCCGCGCGGCCACCCGGGCGGTGCGGCCGTCGACGTCGAACTCCGGATTCAGCTCCGCGACATCGAGCAGCAGCAGCTTTCCGCTCCCGGCCACCTGCCGGCAGACGGTACTGATCACCGGCAGCGGGACGCCGTAGGCGGCCGGGGCGCTCACGCCGGGCGCCTCCGACGCCGGCAGCACATCCAGGTCGATCGTCAGGTACAACGCGTCCACCCGGGCCAGGAATGCGGCCACGAAGGCCTGCGCCGCCTCGGCGGAACAGTCCTCGTCCAGCAGGTAGTCCACGCCCAGGTCCGCCGCGGTCCGGAACAGTGCCGCCGTGTTGTTGGGCTCGGATATCCCGACGACGGCGTACTGCAGTTCGCGGCCCGCGGCGGCCTCCGCCCGGGCCATCTGCAGGAACGGCGTCCCGGAGCTGGGCACGGGCTCGTCGCGGAGGTCGAAGTGGGCGTCCAGGTTCAGCACGCCGACGCGCAGACCGTCGCGTACCCCGGCAGAACCGGCCAGCCCTAGGTAGCTGGCGAAGGCGGTTTCGTGGCCGCCGCCGAGGACCACGGGCAGGGCGCCGGCGTCGAGCAGGCCGGTGATGGCCTGGCCGGCACGCGACTGCCCGGCCTCGAGGGCGTCGCCGTCCACGGTGACGTCACCGGCGTCCTGGACCTCCCGGGCAAGGTGGAAGGCGAGCGGGCCGAGGGCGGCGCGGATGGCGTGCGGAGCGGCCGCAGCCCCCGGCCGGCCCTTGTTACGCCGGACGCCGGCGTCGCTGGCGAAGCCGAGGATGACGGCGGGCCGCGCACCGGAGGGGGCAGCCGGGGGTTGCGGGGGGATCGGGTGCGCTGGGTAGGGCGTTACGGCCTGCCACCAGCGGCGGTGCCCGGCGCCGTCGAACCGTCCGGTCCAGGGCTGCGGCGGGACGTCGGCGGTGCGGGCTGGCGTTGGCATGTCCCTAGCTCACCGCAGCGAGGCCCGGAAAACCAGCCGCGCCGCCGTGGGGGTGTCCGGAATCCCGGAAATGTTGTCTCGGCGGGCCCGGAGCGGGCTTCGATTCCGCGTAACTAGGCGCAGGCGAAAGCCGCGCAGCCTCGTGCGCCCGCCAAACCGTTTCGGGTAAACAATCGACTTCGGACGCGGCCACGGTGCCTTACCCGGCTCATTTCTTGCTCGGCTGGACTCTCTGATAACCAGATCGGGTGCGAGACGCGCTTGCGAATGGGGCCCTGCCATGTTGGCCTTGCGTCGCCAGGAACCGTGAATGTGACGACTGCCACTGTTCAACATTGGGAATGATCACTATAGTCAGATAGTCGACAATCGACCCTTAGTGTTTGAGGAGCATGACCATGGCCAAGTTGGAGAGAATCTCGATGAAGGACCGTCTCGCGACGGAGCTTCGGCGCAAAATCCTGGCTGGCGTTCTCCCTCCCCACTCGCGCGTCGTCGAACAGGATCTTGCCGATGAGTACGGGGTAAGCCGGGCCGTGGTGCGGGAAACGATGCTGGTCCTGGAACTGCAGGGTCTCATCATTTCTACTCCGTATAAGGGTTCAGAGGTCGCTTCGATCTCCAGAACGGAAGTCGAGGGGTTGCTGTTGCCGCTTCGTATTCACATCGAGCAGTTTGCCATCGGGGAGGGCCTTGCCCTTTTTGATGCGGACACGTTTGAAGACTTCGGGCGTGTTCTCGCGGACATGGAGCGGGCGATCTACAACAAGGACATCAACGCGTTCAACGAAGCTGATATGCGGTTCCACGCGATCATTGTCGATGGCTGCCCGACCGATTCCGCGCGAAGCATCTGGGATTCCATCCATCCACGGATCCGGATGCACTTCGCCATGCAAACCGGGCGCACGGGCGCGCTCTCGGAGTTCCTTGAGGACCACAAGCGTCTGGTGGATGTGTTCCGGACCGGAGACGTTGCGGCCAGCCGTGAGGCGATCGCGGCCCACATCATCGGGACGAACGAGCCCCATCTGGGTCTGCTCGATGAATCCGCGTAGTCATACCCCCATACGTATCAGATCACTGCCAAAGGAGACATTGTGATTGAAACCCAGGCTGCCGTTGAGGCGCCAAACACGAACCAGAAGCACAGACCCACGGTTGACAGGGTGCTCGTCGTCGGGGCCGTGATCGTTGTGGGCATAGTCGTGGCAGCCCTGCTGCTGTGGCCCAACGAGGCCCAAGCCTCGGCAAACATCCTCTTCGACGGGTCCACACGCATCTTCGGGGCCCCCGTGCAGGTACTGGGTCTGGGCTGCTTCCTGTTAGCCGTCCTGCTGGCCGTATCTAAGTTCGGGCGGATCAAACTCGGTGAAGGCAAGCCGGCCTATTCCACGTCCAGCTGGCTCTTCATGTTCATTTCCGCCGGGCTTGGATCGGCCACCATGTACTGGGCTTTCATGGAATGGGCTTATTACTATCAAACGCCCGGACTCAATATCACGCCTGAGTCCCGGGAGGCTCTGGACGTCAGCATGTCCTATGCCTTCTTCCATTGGGGTCCCATCCCGTGGGCAATGTATGTGGTCGCCGGAATCTCGATGGCCTATTACATCCACGTTCGGAAGGGCAAACGGCTCAGCTACGCCGGAAACGTCGAGGCAGTAATCCCGCAGGTGAAAGCTGCCGGCCTTGGCGGACGCGTCATCGATCTTTTGTTCCTGTTCGGCACGTTCGGCGGGCTGATCCTGACGGTCACTGTCACGGTCAACACCGTCTCTGCCGGTGTGGCAGGCCTGATGGGCATCCAGAACGCTTTTTGGCTCAAGGCCATCATCCTGACCTTGTCCACCGTAGTCTTCGGACTCAGCTCCTTCATTGGCATCGACAAGGGATTGCAGAAGCTCGCCAAAACGGCCGTCCTGGCGGCGTTCGTCTTTGCCGCCGTGGTGTTCCTGATCGGTCCGTCTGAATTCATCGTGGCCAACGTTGTTAATGCGGCGGGCCTGGAGGCCCAGAACTTCCTCCACATGAGCCTGTTCACGGACCCCAACGGCGGGAGCTCTTTTGCGCGCGACTGGACTGTCTTCTATTGGCTTTACTGGATTTCCTACCTGCCCGGTGTCGCCATCTTCATCACCCGCGTTTCCAAGGGCCGTACCATCCGGCAGACCATTATCGGACTGATCGTTGGCGGATCTGCCGGCATCATGTTCTTCTTCGGCATTCTTTCCAGCTACGCCATGAACCAGATGAACCACGGAACCGTGAACGCCCCACAGGTACTGACCGATAACGGCGGGGACAACGCCGTGGCCCAACTGCTCAACACGTTGCCCTTTGGCACCGTCTTTTCCGTCGTGTACTTCCTGATCATGCTGGTCTTTTTGGCCTCGCACATGGACGCGACGTCCTACACGGTGGCAGCCGTCAGCACCGAGAATCTCCCCAACGGCACGGACCCGTCACGAAGCCTTCGACTATTCTGGGTCATCATGTTGGCGGCGGTGCCGATGGCCATGCTTGCCATCAACGCCAACCTGGGCACCTTGAAAACGGGGCTGACCCTGACAGCCATCCCGTTCCTCTTCCTGCTGGTCACCCAAATCTGGGGGCTCATCCGTTGGTTGAGACAGGATTCAGACCGCATCGACATGAAAACCGGCCTCCTCCTCCCGGTGAAGCCGGACGATGCAGCAGAGCCCGCACCCTCGGAAGGCACCCGCTGACCATGAAAATTATTGACGTCGAAGCGATCTGGCTTCGGATCCCATCCTTCGGTGAACAGTGCGAGTGGGGCGAGGACGCCTTCCTGGTAAAGGTGCACACCGATACCGGCCTGATTGGCATCGGTGAATCCGACAGCGCCCCGGCCGTTCTCAAAGCCTTGATCGAGACGCCCTCCTCTCATTCCACAAGTCGAGGACTACGGGAAATCCTGCTCGGGGAAAACCCCCTCGACATAGACCGGCTGTGGAACAAAATGTATGACGAGTCGTCCTACATGGGGCGGCGGGGCGCCGCCATCCATGCCATCAGCGCCATCGACATCGCCCTGTGGGACATAGCATCACAGCACTACGGCGTGCCGATCCACACGCTGCTCGGCGGCAAGGTCCGCAACGAGATAGCCGCATACGGGACCTTCATTCCCAAGGACAACCCCGCCGACAACGCAACCCTGGTCGAAGGACTGCTGGAGACTGGTTTCTCCAGCCTGAAGCTGGGCGGGGGTTTGTTCGGCAACGATCCAACCCATGACCACAAGGTCCTGCAGGTCGTCCGGGATACGGCAGGGGACAACATCGACCTCGCCATCGACCTGGTCTACCGGTGGAAGAACTACCGCTACGCCAAAACCCAATGCGACCGGATGGGCGAGTTCAACCTCAACTGGATCGAAGAACCACTCCCCAGCGATGACCACCTCGGCCTCCGGCGCCTGGCGGACACATCCGAAAGCAGGATCTCCGGAGGTGAAGGACTCTCCACCGTGGCCGAATTCACCGAATTCATCCGCGAGTCACGACCGGACATCATCCAGCCGGACATCACCCGGTGCGGCGGCATCAGCGAGATTCGAAAGATCCACGACGTCGCCACACGCTACAGCACACAACTCGTCCCGCATGGATTCAGCACCGGCATCCTCATGGCAGCTACGGTGCAGTTCCTGGCCAGCATCCGCGACGGTGAACTCATTGAATTCTCGCAAAGCACCAGCCCCCTCTCCCTTGACCTGGTCACCAATCCCATTTTCCTGACCAACGGCAAAGTCACCGTGCCGGACACACCCGGCCTGGGCATCGAGCTGGACGAAGACCTCATTGCCAAATACCGCGTTGAAATGACGTTAGGAGCCAGGCCATGACCAGCACGATCGACTCAGTCGACGTGTTCGTCCTGACAAACCCCGAAGCACGGTACCGGACTTCGGCCCACTACGACGAGCTGCAGATCACCAACACCGTGGTGCGAATAAACGCCGGCGATACGTTCGGCGTCGGCGGTGCCATCTCGTGGACCGAAGGCGGCGTCGATACGGCCTTGGGCAAGGCCATCGAACATGTGGGAAGCGTCCTTATCGGTCAGAACGCGATGAACCGGGAACGACTCCACGGGCTCATGTCCAACAGGTGCGCCTCCATGCTGCCGCTCTCACTGGCCCCGCTGGACATCGCCTTGTGGGATCTGGCCGGGAAAAATTTCAACGTCCCCCTCTACCAACTGCTGGGGGGACACCGGGATACGATCCCGGCGTATGCCAGCACCCCCTTCTTCGACACCATCGAGGAATACCTGACCATGGTCGCCCAGTACGTCGACGAGGGGTACCGGGCAATCAAGTTCCACACCTGGTGCTATCCGGACAAGGACCTGGAGCTCGTCAACGCCGTCGCGGAAAAATTCGGCGGGCTGGATATCACCTGGATGCTAGACGTGGAAGGACGCTACAACCGGCACGACGCCCTGCGCGTCGGACGCCGGCTCCAGGAACTCGGATACACCTGGTTCGAGGCGCCCTTACCGGACAGCGACTTGGAAGGCTATCGCTGGCTGCGCAGCAAGCTGGACATCGAGATCATCCCGGCCGGCAACGAACTGGTGACCCTTGGTCTGATCCAAACCGGCCTGTCCCTAGGGAGCTGGGACCATGCACGGGTTGATGCGACACTCGCTGGGGGCATCACCGGAACCCGGCACATCATGTCAGCCGCCCGGGCTCATTCGATGAATGTCGAGTTACAGTCCTGGGGCTACACCCTCTCGCAGGCAGCCAATCTGCACCTGATGCTCGCATTCCCTAACTGCCGGTACTTCGAGCAGGCCATGCCGCGAAAGCCGATGGAATTCGCCGCATTGGACCCCATCCGCATTGACTCGGCCGGAGACGTACGGGCCTCAGGCAAACCAGGACTGGGTGTTGATCTGGACTGGGACCTGATCGAAGAGCACGCCCTGGTCAAATACACCCTCACATAGTGGTGCCCCGGCACGCTGAAGACGGGGTCCTTTCACGCGTTGGCGGGGCCCCGGCAAGCATCCCTGACGGGGTGCCACAGCACAGTCCAACGCTTGGCTAATGCCGGGCCAACAACTTGGAAACTGTGGGTCGGTTGACCTGAACTCCGCCTGCACCACACGTTGATAGACCATCGACGGACTCAGTCCTTCAGCGTTCATCGAACAAATCCGCGCACGACAGGCAGTCGCCATCCGGCACATGCCCGGACTGCCCGACGGTGATGACGACCTCGATCCCTCGGCCGTGGTGGTCCGGGAAGGTGTTGCCCGGCTGCACAGTAACAATGCCCCTGCCGGAGGGACGGCCAGACTGCTGGAGGGCGTCCGCAGGACAGTCGCGGCCGGAGTGAGCCCGGCCAATGCTGCCAAGCGGCAACACTGGTACCGGCCCGGGTTCTCGGTGCGGAATCTGTCATCGAAAACCTACGGTCCGGCCGATGATGTTATGACCGATGCCGGGTTCGGGCTGCACGTAGTGCTGCGGTCCGGCCGTCGCATCTAAATATCCAGGACCAGCCTGTCGCCCAGGCAGCGCGAAACACAAATCATCATGGTCTCGTTTCCCGCCTGCTCCTCGGCGCTGAGGATCTCATCCCTGTGGTCCGGAAGCCCGCCTAAAACGACCGTTTCGCAGGTGCCGCAGGTGCCTTTCCGGCAGGAGTTCAAGGCGGGAACGTTGACGCGCTGCAGGGCGTCCAGGATGGTCTCCCCGGCCCCAATCGTGATTTCGGTGCCGTCGGCGGTTTCCACGACGAACGAAGCATCGCTGCCGGCCGGCGGGCTGAGCTGCCCGGAACCGTTTGCCTGCCCGGGACCGCTCGTCTGTTCTGAACCAAAGGATTCAAACATCAGGCGCGGAATCGCCCCGTCCGCATGTGCCGAGCGGAGAGCGGTGAGCAACCGCTGCGGACCGCAGGCGTACACCGTGGTGTCCGGACCCAGCCGGGCGACGCGCAGATACTCCCTGAGGTCCGTGTTTCCGGAAGTTTCCTTGGCCTGAACCTGAACCTTGTCCCGCTCAGGGTCAAGGGCGGAGACCTCGTCCAGGAATGCCATGGAGCGCAGGCTTGATCCCAGATACAAAAGACGCCATGGCTCGCCGCCGGCGTTCGCTGCCAGAATCATCGGCAGCAGCGGTGTGATCCCGATGCCGCCTGCAACAAAGACCTTCTCACCGGCACCCGGTGTGCCGCGGAAGTTGTTTTTCGGGCCGCGTACGTCCAGGACGTCGCCTTCCTTCAGCTCCTCGTGGACGTAGCGGGACCCGCCCCTGCCTGGTCGTTCCCGCAGGACCGCGATGCGCCAGGCGTGGTGATCGGCGGGGTCCGAACACAACGAATATTGACGCAGGACACCGTTGCCGAACAGGACATCGATGTGGGCGCCCGGCTCCCAGGCCGGCAGCGTCCCGCCGTCGGGATCGCTCAGGATCACGGAGGCGACGCCGTCGGCTTCCGGCCGGATCCCACCGACAGCGAGGCGGCGAAATCCGTCTCCCGGGGCTGCACTCAGCACGGCAGCCTCAGCCGCCTGGAGCGTCATCATCGGCTCCGATTGCCGCGTTCACCGCGGTGGCGACGGCGCCGCTGTGGACCAAGTCGCCGGCCTTGCGCAGCCGGGGGTACAGGACCACGTCCTGTTTGAGATGGTCGATGGGCCGGCCGTCGTCGGCGGCTGTGGAGCGCAAGAGTGCCAGCGAGGCCAGGCTCGCGGGACCGGGTGCCGCCTCCGCGGTGGCAGGCATCCGCATCCGCAGTTCCAGGGCCTGCGCAGCCATGAGCAGTTCAACGGCTACGACGGACTCGATGTTGGCGACGATCTGGCGCGCGTGCCGGCCGGCGTTGTTTGCCATGGAGACGTGGTCCTCCTGGTTGGCGCACGTGGGGATGGAGTCGACGCTGTCCGGGTGGGCGAGCGTTTTGCAGTCGGAAACCAGCGCCGCAGCGAGATACTGCGGCAACATGTAGCCGCAATCCATGCCTATCTGGTCGCTGGCCACCAGCATGTCCGGCAGTCCGCGGTTCAGCGTGCCGTCGTCGAGCCGGAACAGCCGGCGTTCGGTGATGTTGCCGATTTCCGTGACCACGATCGAAATGAAGTCGGCAGCGAAGGCGACATATTCGGCGTGGAAGTTGCCGCCGGAGACGGCTTTGAGGGTGCGCTTGGACGGCAGTGACGGGAAGATCAGCGGGTTGTCCGTGGCGGCGTTTATTTCGTTGGTCAGGATGTTCGCGGCAAATGCCAGGGTGTCCTTGACCGGGCCGAAGACCTGCGGAATGCAGCGCAGGGAATAGGCGTCCTGCGGCGGCTGGCGCACAGGATCGGTGCCGGCGTCGCCGTCCACGAGTCCGCTGCCGGCGAGGAGTTCACGGAGCCGTGCGGCGACCTCAATCTGGCCGCGCTGGCCGCGGGCCTGGTGGAGTTCGTCGATGAAGGCGTCGCCGAAGCCCATGAGGGCCTCGATGGTCATGGCCGCGGTGATCTGCGCCGTTTCCAGCAGGTTCTGCGCGTCGTAGAGTGCGAGCGCCGCCTGGGCACAGGAGAACGAGGTGCCGTTCAGGAGGGCGAGGCCATCCTTAGCCCCCAGCGGAAGCCGCTCGATCCCGGCGTGGGCCATCGCGGCGATCCCGGAGACCACGGCGCCGTCCACGAAGGCTTCGCCGGAGTCCAGTTCCTCGTCCTCGCCGGTGTGTGAGCGGGACATCACGATGGCCACGTGGGCCAGCGGAATGAGATCGCCCGAGGCGCCCAGGGAACCGTATTCCGGGATGGCGGGATACACGCCGCGGTTGAGCATCTGAGCCAGGGTCTCCACGAGATCGGCCCGGATACCGGAGTGGCCCTGGGTAAGGCTGACGATGCGGATTAACATGGTTGCCCGGACCACTTCCTCATCGACGTACCGGCCCACGCCGGCCGCGTTCGAGAGCACCAGGCGACGGGACAGCTCGGCGGTGTCGGACGGTTCATCGAAGGCTTTGCGTCCGGCAAGGGAGCCGAACCCGGTGTTGATGCTGTAAATGGGGGCGGTCTTTTCGCCGGCTTTCATGGCGTCCATAACGCCGTCCAGCCACTCCTGGCTAGGCTTCATCCGGGCCAGGACCTGTTCATCCACGACCACGGGGCGGCGGTGGCGTGCCACCTGGATCAGGTCATCCAGGGTTGCGCGGTGCAGCCCAATGACCACCGGTGCCGTATCAAGCAGAGTTTCGAGCGTCATCGCTTACCTCTCGGGTGGTTCGGCGGCTCGCGAGGGAACCCAGCGATGCCGCCAGGTTTTCCGCTGCCTCATTCATTGAATCAAGGGTCGAGTTCAGCCAGGCGCGGGAGCCGCAGCGGCTATCCGGTCCGGCCACGTTAAGGGCGCAGACAGCTTCTCCGTCGAGCATCACCGGCACGGCGACGGAGACGGCTCCCGGATCCAGCTCGCCGCGGGAGACAACCCATCCGTTGGCACGGATCTGCGCGAGGCTGAGCTGTATTTGTTCCGCGGACGGCGAGTTCTCTGTGTAGCGCGGAAGGCTGCCGCCGAGCACTTGGCGCACGACGTCGGCCGGAGCCCAGGCGAGGAGGGTCCGAGGGCCGGCGCCCGCGGTCAGCGGCAGGAGTTCATTGACGGCAAACGTGTACTTAATGGCTTTATCCGGTTCCGCACGGCGCAGGCACATGGCCTGCGTTCCAACCCTGATGACCAGGACTGCGGTTTCGCCAACGGCGTCGACGATGCCCTTCAGCACGGCTGTGCCAACTTCCGCGAGGTGGCTTTGTGTCAGGTGCCGGCCGGACAATGCCAGCAGCGCGTGCCCCGGCCGGTATATTCCAGAGTCTTCCTGGACGAAGCCGCGGGCCTTGAGCTGATGGAAGTAGCGGTAGGTGGTGCTGACCGGGATGCCGAGCTCGAAGGCCACACTCTCCACGGTGGTGTCGCCGGCTTCGGCGAT
This sequence comes from Arthrobacter sp. UYEF3, assembly GCF_040546245.1. NCBI lineage: Bacteria > Bacillati > Actinomycetota > Actinomycetes > Micrococcales > Micrococcaceae > Arthrobacter > Arthrobacter sp. UYEF3. The sequence continues at coordinate 20,901 of NZ_JBEPNK010000005.1, read as the reverse complement.
GGCGGAGAGGATCATGAGGCCGCGCTCGAAGGATGTGTGGGTCGCCATGTCACTGCCTCCTTGATGAGCTTCGATGAGCTGGCGCGTGTCGCCGGTCACGGATTGATCGTGCCGGAGGTCTGGTGGATGACCAACAATCATTCTCACAGAGTGAGAACAGAACTTATCCTAGGGTCCCTCCTGGAGGTACTTTAGGGCAACGATCCGGCTGCAGCGCAGCGAAACGACCGACGCTATCGAGGCCTGCCATGTCAGTAAGCACCCCACCGCAAACCGTTCCCGTGTTGTCGGACGATCCGTACACGGACGAAAACCTCATCAACCCTTATCCCCTGTTCGAGCGGATGAGGGCCGCCGGCCCTGCGGTGTGGCTGGAGACATACGGTGTCCTGGCCTTTGCCGGCTTCGCGGAGTGCAGGGAGATTCTTGAGGACTTCAGCACCTTCATCTCCGGTGCGGGCGTCGGCCCCAAAAACCTCCATCACGAACCGGGGTGGCGCCCACGGGGCATCCTGGAATCGGACCCGCCGGTTCATGGCGCTATGCGGGCCGCTATGGCCGGGGTTATTTCTCCGAGCGGAGTCCGGTCCCTGCGGGCACAGTTTGAGGTTTTCGCTGACGAGCTCGTTGACCAGATCATCAGCCGTGGATCCTTTGACGGCGTCCAGGACCTTGCTGAGCTGTTTCCCATCCGCGTCTTTGGAGACGCGGTCGGGATCCCCCGCGAAGGCCGCGAGGCCAATCTGCTGCCCCACGGCGCCATGAATTTCAGCTCCTTCGGACCGGATGACCAACGCTCCCGCGGGTTCTTCGCGAAGGGAGAGCCGACCCATCAGTGGGTTATGGATAATTGCGCCCGCGAGAACCTGTCCCCGGACGGCATGGGAGCCCAGATCTGGGCGTACGCGGACCGCGGCGAAATCAGCGCCGAGCAAGCTGCACTGCTGGTCCGGGCCATGCTGTCCGCCGGCCTGGACACCACGGTCTTCTCTATCGGCAACACGCTTCAGGCCCTGGCTGCGCATCCCGAGCAGTGGGCCCGGCTCCATGCCAATCCACGGCTGGTCAAGTTCGCCATCGACGAGGCCCTCCGCTATGAGTCGCCGTTCCAGTCCTTTTTCCGGACCGTCGCGACCGACACCGTGTTTCGCGGCATCCCGTTGCCGGCGGAATCGAAAATCCTGCTGTTTATGGGTTCGGCCAACCGGGACACCGTGCAGTGGGGGCCGACTGCCGATGAGTTCCTGATCGACCGGAACGCCGGCGGCCATCTTGCTTTCGGGATGGGCATTCACCAGTGTGTGGGGCAGCCTATTTCCCGCCTTGAGATGGACGTCCTGTTCACAACGATGGCCAGGCGCATCAGCACCATAGAACTCACGGGGGACCCCGTGCCGTACCTGCACAACACCCTCCGAGGATGGAACTCCATTCCCCTGAAAATCACGGCGTCGTAGATCAACGGGATGCCCAAACACCTCACATCCCTTGCTTGGGCTTCCCGATTCGCCCGCACGTGCAGTACCGCTAAATCATGTCCCCCCGACAACACCGGCCTGCAGCCCTGGGTGCTTTCCCGGATCAGCTTTGGTGCGGACTTCGGGGCCTTCGCTGACAGACGCCTGGTGCTCGAGGCAGTCCCGGAAATCATGGACCTCAAGCTCGACGCGTTCCGGCGCATTGACGCCGTACTGCGAAACGATCCTGACCTCCAACACCTCTGCCATGGCCATCGGCCGCATCGCCCTGACCTACCGCGGCGGGAGCGTCCTCCGCGCCATCACCATCCGGCCCAAGGAATTAGGAGACATGCTCTAGCGCAATCCCAGCGCGGCTTCGATCGGGCCGATCCCGAAGAACAACAGGAACGCGGCGGCCACTGCCCACATCAGCGGGTGAACCTCGCGGGCGCGGCCCTGGAAGACCCGGATCAGCGCGAAGGAGATGAATCCGGCGCCGAGGCCGTTGGCGATCGAATAGGTGAACGGCATCAGGGTGAAGGTCAGGAACGCCGGGATCGCGATGCCCCAGTCCTGCCAGTCGATCTTGCCGACCTGCGAGACCATCATGAAACCGACGACGACGAGCGCCGGCGCCACCGCCTCGAACGGGACAAGGTTGATCAGCGGGGTGAAGAACATGGCGACTAGCAGCAGCAGGCCGGTGACGATCGAGGCCAGGCCGGTCCGGGCGCCCTCGCCGATGCCGGCGCCGGATTCGACGAAGATCTGGTTGGATGACACGGACGCGCCGCCGCCGGCGATCGCGCCCAGCGCATCGATCTGGAGCACACGGTCCACGTTGGGGATGTTGCCGTCCTTGTCGATGGTGCCGGCCTCGGTGGCCAGGCCCACCATGGTGCCCATGGCGTCAAAGAATATGCTCAGCAGGATCACGAAGGCCAGCAGCGCCGCGGCCACCACGCCGAGGCGCTCGAAGGCGCCGAACGGGTTGGCCTTGCCGATCAGGGACAAGTCCGGCGCGGCCCATTCAGTGAACTTGGGTGCCACCAGCGACCAGCCCTGTGGGTTGAACGGCTTACCCGGCTGAACGCTTGCGCCGATGTGCAGGCTGAATTCCAGGATCACGGACAGGACTGTCGAGGTGACGATGCCGATCAGGATGGCACCCTTGACCTTGCGCACCAACAGGGCGATGGTCAGGACCAGGCCGAAGACGAACACCAGGGTGGGCCAGCCCAGGAGCTTGCCGTCGAAGCCCAAGCCGACCGGGACGGTGGTGCCGGCGATATCGGGGATGCGGCGCACGAAGCCGGCGTTGACCAGCCCGATCAGCGCAATAAACAGGCCGATGCCGACGACAATAGCGGTCTTCAGCCCGTCCGGGACGGCCTTGAACACGGCGGTGCGGAAACCGGTCAGAACCAGGATCAGCATGGTGACGCCAGAGAGCATGATCAGGCCCATCATGTCCGGCCAGGTCAGGCCCGGGTTGGTGGCCACGGTGACGGCGGCGAAGGCGTTGACGCCCAAGCCGGTGGCCAGCGCGAAGGGGTGCTTGGCCCAGGCTCCCATCAGGATGGTGAGGATGCCGGCGACGAAAGCTGTGGCTGCGGCCACTGCCGGGAAGCCGAGCGTGGCGCCGGAGGAGTCGGGGCCGCCCAGGATCAGCGGGTTCAGCACCACGATGTAGCTCATGGCGAAGAAGGTGGCGAAACCGCCACGGATCTCGCGTGAGACGTTCGATCCGCGTTCGGAGATCATAAAGTACCGGTCGAGTGCAGAGCCCTGCTTAAGCATTGGTCCTCCGGGAGGGAAAAGGGGTGTTAGGTAAATCCTATTGGGCGTGATGATGGCCACCCGTCAAAATCGCCTAGTCTGTAAGGAAGCCAACACTAGGAGCGGGCCAGCAATGCGTATCGTCAGACAACTTCCCGTCGCCCTGCTGGGCCTGATCACGCTGGTTTCGGTCCTGCTGGGTGCTGCGCTCCTGGGTGCCGGCCCGGCGTCCGCGCACGACGCCGTGGAGTCGACCAGTCCCGCCGCCGGTGCGACGGTGCCCATTCCGCCGGACACGGTGACTCTCACGCTCAGCAACCCTCCGCTGACGCTTGGCACCCAGATCAAGGTCAGCGACGCTGCCGGCACCAACTGGGCCGACGGCGGGGTGCAGATTCTGGACAACGTCGCCTCGCAGAAGCTGCGGACGGGCGCGCCGGCCGGACTCTTCACGGTGCAGTGGCGGGTGGTCAGTTCCGACGGCCATCCGATTGAGGGCACCTTCAGCTTTACTGCCGCGGCGGCAGGCGGGGGCTCCGCGACTGCGGGAGCGGCGGCGGGGACGGTGCCGACCCTGGGCACCGCCGAGCCGGGCACAACCATTGCGCCTTCGCCGGCGCCGGATGCTTCCCAGCCGTTCCCGTGGAGCATCGTAATGTTTGTCGCCGTGGCCGTGGGCATTCTGGTGGCCCTGGGCCTGATGGCGAAGCGGCGCCTCAACGACGGTTCGGGCGGCGACGGGGAAGGCCCGGGCGAAGGTGTGGGTGACGACGGGGACGACCCCGGCCAGCACAGCCAGCCGGGGTCAGGCTCCTAAGCCGGCAAGGCCAAGCCGCCGGACAACAGCGAGGGCATGCCATCGGGGTGTACCTTGGCGGAAATCGCCTGGCCCACCAGCTTGGCCTGGCGCAGGACTTCCTTCGGAGTGGGGGTGATGAGCTCGCCGACGCCCACGAGATACATGCCCAGGGCGTGCATGGCGGCCATCAGGTTCTGGCCTGCGGCCACGCCCAGCTCGGCCAGCATGCGGCGCAACTGGCTGTGGGCGCAGCGGGTGAGGACCAGGTGGTCGGCGTAAAGGACGCCGTTGGGGGTGCTGACGGCCCACTGCTGCACGGGCTGCCCGGCCCTGTGGAAGGCCGGATCGCCGGCGCTCGGGCCTTCCGCGGCCAGGTGGTCCAGCTGCAGGGCGCGGACGTTGTTGCGGACGTCGAGTTTGTGACTGCTGGCGTAGTTGCGCAGGTGCCGCAGGATCTCGTTGCGCTCCCTGAGGGTGGCCGCATCCGCGGCGTCGCAGCGCTGCAGCGAGGACGTGTTGGCTGGGTTCCCGGCGCCGAGTAGGTCCAGGCCGTCCACCACGATCGAGCTGACGCCCCTGCGCTGCAGCTCGCTGGCGACGGCCAGCCCGGACAGCCCCGTGCCGATGATAAGGGTGCTGGTCCGTTCGATTCCGCCGTTCACAGGCATGCTCGACACTGCGGGATCCTCCCTCTGATGATGCGGGTTCCGGGCCGATGCCCAGGACGCCTTTCCGTCGACCCGTCCTGACGCGCTCCGCGGAGCCTGCGATCTGAAAGACGAGTCTCGGTTCAGCAATGCCTCAGACAGTACCCAAAATTGCGGCCGATGAACAGGGCCGGTTCGGCGCGGGGTTTCCGCGGTTTTCCGGGACCTTGCCCCACCCAGACGCCGTCGTTCCGCGGGTTTCCGGCCCTGACCCGCAGATGGGTAAAAAGTGGGTGAACCTCGTCCGCCGGATCGCTTGGCGCCGGACCCGGGGAGTTCTGGCAGAATAGCCGCAACACAGCCACGTTACGCAAGGAGGCGGACCTCATGGCCCGAGAACAGGTTCATCCGGACCCGGCGGGAGACGCCGCCGGCGAGCACTCCGCCCATCGGGGGATCGTGGTGGGCGTGGACGGCTCGGACCACAGCCACTGCGCCCTGGTGTGGGCCGCCCGGGAAGCGGTGCGCCGGCGTCGTCCGCTGCACATCGTGACCGCCTATTCAGTGCCGGTCTTCGCCGCTTCCGGGCTGGACGGCGGGTACGCGACAGTGGACGACTCGGTGATCCGCGAAGGCGCCGAAGCCATCCTGCAACAGGCGCTCGACAAGGTATCCGGCTACAACATTGAGGTGGACGCCTCGGTGGAGAACGGCGACGCCTCCGGAGTCCTGCTGGAGATGACCGGAACCGCCGAACTGCTGGTCTTCGGCACGCGCGGGCGAGGCGGCTTTGTGGGCCGGCTCCTCGGCTCGGTCAGCAGCGCCCTGCCCGCGCACGCCAAATGCCCGACCGTCACCGTGCCGCTAATCTGCGGCGACCGGCTGGGGGAGACCACCGATGACAAGCACATCCGGGCCGAACGGGAAAAATCCGGCCGCCAGCCGGTAGAAAACGTCGTGGTGGTGGGCGTGGACGGTTCCGAACAGGCCCGGGTTGCGGTCCTCGAAGCGGCGGCCCAAGCCGAACGCCTGTCCGCGCCGTTGCGTGTGGTCTGCGCCGTTCCGCAGTACAGCGGCTCGCTCGCTTGGGTTCCGGCGCCGATGGACCGCGAGGCACTCTTCGCCGATATCCAGGCCCAGCTCGATGCCGGGACGGTGTGGCTCAAGAGCCATTACCCCCGTCTCGAGGTCGAAACCCAACTCGTGGACGGCGCCCCGGTCGACATCCTCGTCGAGGCGAGCCGGCATGTGGAACTCGTGGTCGTGGGCACCCGCGGCCGGGGCGGTTTCGCCGGGATGCTGCTGGGATCCACCTCCGACGGCATCCTGCACCACGCCAAGGGCCCCGTGATGGTGATCCCGGACCGCGACGATCCGCGGCTGGCCGACCGGCCCAGCTTCGGACCCATGCTCGGCGACTCGTAGCACGGACCCGGACCCGGGACCGGGCGCTTCTTCATTGAATGGAGGGCCGGCAGGTGGGGCAGCAACGGCATCCCAAGGAACCACGGCGGCAACCGCGGCCCGAGCTGGTGCTCGCCCTGGAGCTGGCCGGTGCGGCGCTGCTTTCCGACGTCGGCGGTAAGGCCGCCAATCTCGGTGAACTGATTCGCGCAGGGCTGCCGGTTCCGGCCGGTTTCTGCCTGACCACGCCGGCCTACCGGCGGGCTACCTCCGCGGCCGGGCTCGACGCCGTGCTTGCCAGACTGGTTGCTGCCGCTCCGGACGACCTTCCACGGCTCGCCGCACTCGCCGGCATCGCTCGCCGCCAGGTTCTGGCCGCGGAGGTTCCCGCAGATGTCGCCGCGGCCATCCGGGACGCCTATGCGGCGCTGGGCGCCGACGTCCCGGTCGCGGTGCGGTCCTCCGCCACCGCCGAGGACCTGCCCTTCGCCAGTTTCGCCGGCCAGCAGGACACCTTCTTGAACGTGGTGGGCGTCGACGCGGTCCTGGCCGCCGTCCGGCAGTGCTGGGCCTCGCTCTGGACGGACCGCGCCGTGAGCTACCGTGCCGCCCACGGGATCAGCCCGGCAGCCGTAGCGCTCGCCGTCGTGGTCCAGCAGATGGTGGACGCAACCGTCGCCGGTGTGCTGTTCACCGCGAACCCGGTCACAGGCCGGAGGCATGAGGCGGTCATCGACGCCAGCCCCGGACTCGGTGAGGCGGTGGTCTCCGGGGCGGTCAACCCGGACCATTTCGTCGTCGACAGCGCCACCCAGAGAATCCTGGAGCGGCGCATCGGAACCAAGGGCGCAGTCATCCGGCCGATGGCGGGTGGCGGAACCGAACGGATCGTCCAGTCCGGCGCCCGCGCGAAGCCCTGCGTCGACGACGCCCAGCTCCTGGCGCTGGAGCTCCTCGGCCGCCGCGCGGAGGTGCACTTCGGTGCGCCCCAGGACCTCGAATGGGCCATCGACGGCCGCGGCGTGGCGTGGCTGACGCAGTCGCGGCCCATCACCACGCTTTACCCGTTGCCGGAGCGGCCGCGGGTCCGTGAGGGGATCCGCGTCTACGTGTGCTTCAGCCTGGCCCAGGGCCTGACCCGTCCGCTGACCCCGATGGGGCTCGCCGGCTTTCGGCTGATCGCCTCGTCCGTGGCCCGCGCGGCGCACTTCGAGGTGCCCGCACCGCTTGAGGGGCCGCCGCCGTATGTCCAGGCCGGGCAGCGGTTGTTCTTCGACCTGACCCCGGTGCTGCGCAGCGCCGTAGGCCGCGCCGTCGTGCCGCGCGCTTTCGATGTGATGGAAGCCCGCTCCGCGGTGGTGTTGCGCGAGCTCTCCGAGGACCCGCGGCTGTCCGTCACCAGCAGGTCCCCGTGGCGGCTGCTGCGGCGCATCGGACCCGTGGCGGCGCGGGCCAGGGTCCCGGAGTCGCTGCTACGCGCCCTGCTCAGGCCCGAGGCCGCCCTGCGCCGGGCGGAGCAGTTCGGCGAACGCTTCCGGGCCGCCCTGATGGTCCCTGCCGGGTCAACTGCGGTGCAGCGGCTGGACCACGCGGAGCGCATCCTGGGCCGGGAGCTCTTCCCGGTAGTGCCCAATATCCTGCCGCTTCCGGCCCTGGGCTTTGCCATGTTGGCCGCTGCCGGCAAGCTGCTGGGACCCGGAGCCGGGCCGGGGGCGCTGCAGCCAGTCCTGCGGGGACTGCCCAGCAACGTGACCACCGAGATGGACCTGGCGCTCTGGCAGCTCGCCGCAGCGATCCGGGCCGACGCCGATGCCGCGGCGCTGTTCGACGGCGCGGAGTTCGACGACGCGGAGTTCGACGGCGCGGAGTTCGACGACGCGGGGGTGGCGGAGCTGGTCCGTCGCTACCAGGCCAGGACACTGCCCGCTGTCGTGCAGTCCGGACTCGCGGGCTTCCTAGGCCGCTATGGGCACCGGGCGGTCGCGGAAATCGACCTGGGGATGCCCCGTTGGTCCGACGACCCGGCCCACATCTTCGGAGTCCTGGCCAACTACCTGCGGCTGGACGACCCCGGCGGGGCCCCGGACTTACAGTTCAGCAAGGCCGCACAGGACGCCGAGTCCCAGGTGCAGCGGCTGGCCGCCGCCGCCGGGGAGCGGGGCGGGCTGCGGGCGGTGCTGGTCCGGGCGGCGCTGAAGCGCACCCGGATGTTTGCCGGGTTGCGCGAACTTCCGAAGTACCACATCGTGGAGGCCTTGGCGGCGGTGCGCGGGCAGCTCCAGCTCATCGGGACGGAACTTGCGGCCGCCGGCCGGATCGCCGTGGCGGACGACATTTTCTTCCTTGACCTGGTCGAGGTCCGGGACGGCCTCGCCGGGAAGCCGCTGCACACCCTCGTGGCGCAGCGCCGCGAAGCCTATGGCCGCGAACTGGGACGCCGGCACATCCCGCGGGTGCTGCTCTCCGACGGGACCGAACCGGAAGCCCTTCGGCCCCGCACCGCCGGGGCGGCACACGGGACCGCCGGGGTGCTGACCGGCAGCCCCGCCTCGGCCGGCACCGCCACCGGCGCGGCCCGGGTTATCCTCGACCCGCAGGGAGCGCGGCTGGAACCCGGCGAGATCCTCGTGGCACCCTCGACCGACCCGGGCTGGACCCCGCTGTTCCTGACCGCCGGCGGACTGGTGATGGAAATGGGCGGCTCCAACTCGCACGGCGCCGTCGTCGCGCGTGAATACGGGATTCCCGCGGTTGTCGGGGTCCCGGACGCCACCTCCCTGATCGTCACCGGGCAGGGCATCACGGTCGACGGCGGCGCCGGCACCGTGGTACCGGACACCGGGCCGTCGGGTCCCTAGCTGCGGGGGGTTCATGAGCGACAGGGAGGATTCCCAAACACCCGCGGCCGGCATCGACGACCCCTGGCTCCCCGGCTGGCTGGTCAGCCGCCCGCTCACCGCCGGCTGGGTCTGGGCGGGGTTCTGGGCCGCCCTGATCGTTGCAGATGACTTCTTCGACTTCGCGGGATGGTCCTGGTACGTGCTGGTCGGGATGGCCGCGCTGCCCACCCTGCTGGCCACCATCGCTGTGCTGCAGGCCACTCCCCGCCGGTATCTCAAGCCGAGGAAGGACTCTGTGTTGGGTCACTTCTTCGTCCGCTTCCTGGCCCTCACCGCAGCGTTCCTCGTATGGGGTGTCTCGGTGGTGATGAGTGCCTCCATCTCCACCACCATCCAGTCCGTCGTCAACGCCTCCGAGCGGGAAGTCACCGCTCTGGGGTTCAACCTGCTGCTCGCCGCGGTCCCCCTCGTGGTGTCGTTGCTCTGGCTGGCCTTCATCGCCCGCTGCGCGTGGTTCCTGCGCCGTCTCCGCGGCTGGAAACAGGACCCCACGACGGCCCGGGTGCCACAAAAGTTCCTGCGCGGCAGGCCACGGCTCAGGAGAGTCACCGTCGGGCTCGCCCATCCGGGGCTGCTCCTCGTTGCGGGACTCGGGACGTCGGTACTCGCGCTCCTGCTCGGAGCGGTCGAACTAACGTTGAAGCTGTTCACCTAGCCGCGACGCAGGGCCCGGACCACGCCGGGTAGGCCGCCCGGACTAATCTGCCGTCAAATGTGCGCCGGAGAGGTGATACCGTCCCCTTCCAGGCGTAATGTTGAAAGATGAGTTGCAATAGTGGAGCGCGGTCGCGATGACCCGCCCGTGGCTGCGCTGGTTGCCGGCCGTCACCGTTCCCGCCGTGATCGCAGCCGGGGTGCTGGCGGGGTCCCTGTCGGCCAGTGCGGGAGATCCGTTGCCGGCCAAATCGCCGGAGCAGGTACTGCAGCTGATCGCCCAGCACCGCGAAACGTCCTTCTCCGGGACGCTCGAACAAACCTCCAAACTGGGCCTGCCGGAACTCCCGCAGGCCGGTCCCGGAGCATCGTCCGGGGACACCGGCTGGCTGGAGCTGTTGACCGGACCGCACACCGCCCGGGTCTACCGTGACGGGACGGATAATGCCCGCATCCAGGTCATGGATCGGCTCGCCGAGCGCGACGTCATCCGGCACGGTAACGAGCTCTGGTTCTACAACTCCAAGGACAATACCGCGGCCCATGCGGTGCTTCCGGCGGGGGCCGGAAGCCACGACCCCTCGGGGCAGGAATCCGTCCCGGCCCCGGACACGCTGGCCGAAGATCTCCTGGCCAAGCTCGACCAGAGCAGCGACGTGACGGTCGGCGCGGATGTCCAGGTGGCCGGGCGCACCGCGTACCAGCTGATGCTCACGCCGAAGTCTTCCTCCACGCTGTTGGCCTCCGTGGCAATTTCGGTGGACGGCCAGAGCGGGATGCCGCTCGGCGTCGAACTGAAGGCCCGCGGCCAGTCCGACCCGGCGTTCCGCGTCGCGTTCACTAAGCTCTCGCTCGAGGCCCCGGACGCGGCCATCTTCCAGTTCAGTCCGCCGCCCGGTGCCACGGTCAAGGAAATCCCGGTCCAGGACCATAAGTCGACCGCTCCCAGGGACCGGCCGGCGGCAAAGGACAGCCGGCACAACGTCAGTGGAACCGGTTGGGAATCCGTCGTCGAACTCCCGGCCGGTGCGTGGGCCAAGGCCCCGGTACAGCAGCCGGCGCAGCAGCCGGGCCAGTCCGGCAACGTTGCGTCACTGCTGGCCCAGGCGACCGTCCCGGTGGCCGGCGGCAGGCTGCTTTCCACCGCCCTGGTGAACGTGCTGATCCTCGACGACGGCCGTATCTTCGCAGGGTCCGTCCCGCTCGACCGGCTCCAGGCCGCGGCCGCCGCCCGGTGACAGCCGCCACGTCGACCACTGAACTCAGCATCGAGACCCATGGTCTGAGCAAACGCTTCGGCCGGCAGTTGGCGGTCGACGGCGTCGACCTGGCGGTGCCGAAAGGCTCCGTCTTTGGTTTCCTGGGCCCCAACGGCTCGGGCAAGACCACCACCATCCGGATCATGCTGGGCCTGGCCTCCGCGTCGAGCGGCTCGGTGCGCGTCCTGGGCGAAGACATGCCGCGGCAGTTGCTTACCGTGCTGCCGCGGGTGGGCGCCCTGGTTGAAGGGCCGGCCTTCTATCCGTTCCTCTCCGGAGCCGCGAACCTGCTCCGTTTCGACGCGGCAGATCCGCAAGCCCCGGCCGGCACACGGCGCGCACGGGTCCGGACGGCGCTCGATCGGGTGGGCCTGGCGCACGCCGCGGACAAGAAGGTCCGGGCCTATTCGCTGGGCATGAAGCAGCGGCTGGGCATCGCCAACGCCCTGCTGGCACCCCGGGAGCTGCTGGTGCTGGATGAGCCGACCAACGGACTGGACCCGCAGGGCACCCGCGAGGTACGCCATCTGGTACGGTCCCTCGCCGCGGACGGCGCCACGGTGTTCGTCTCCAGCCACCTGCTCGCCGAGGTGGAACAGATCTGCACCCACGCGGCCATCATGAGCGCCGGACGGCTCGTGGCGCAGGGCACACTGCCGGAACTGCGGCAGACCGGACTCACCCGGATCCGCCTGCTGACCCCTGACCCCGCCGCCGCCGCCCGGGTCCTGGCGGGGCTGGGGCTGCCGCCCGACGGCGCCCCCGCCGCAGGCGGTGTCCGTGAAGCCGATCTCCGCGCAGACGGCACGGGGAACGGCGCAGTGCTGTACGCGCCGCTGCCCGACGGCGCCGGAAACGGCGCCCTCGCGCCCGAAGCAGTGGTGGCGGCGCTGGTCGCGGCCGGTGTCCGGGTCCGCGGCTTTGCCCTCGAGCAGGGCAGCCTCGAGGACCGTTTTGTCGAGTTGACCGGGGAGGGCTTCGAGGTTGCCAGGTAAGCCGAGCGTAAGCAGCGCCCCGGACGGGCCCCGGGCACCGGGATGGCGGTTGCTCGGCTCCGAGTTGGCGGTGCTGTTCCGCCGCCGCCGGACGTGGGCCATGTTGCTGGCCCTCGACGCCATCCCGGTGCTGATCGCTCTGGCCGTTCGGCTCTCCTCCGCGGTGCCGGCCGGCCGCGGACCGGCGTTTCTGGACCGGATCAGCCAGAACGGGTTGTTCGTCGGCGTCACCGCCATGCTGGTGGCCGTCCCGCTCTTCCTGCCCCTAACCGTCGGGGTGGTCGCGGGCGATACCCTGGCCGGCGAGGCCGGGCTCGGGACCCTGCGGTATCTGCTGGCGGCGCCGGCCGGACGCGGGCGGCTGTTGTTGGTCAAATATGGCGGCGCTGTCGTTTTCGCGGCGGCGGCCCCGCTCACGGTGGCACTCGTCGGCGCCGGCATCGGAGCGGCACTCTTTCCGGTGGGTCCCGTGACCCTGCTCTCCGGCGACACGATCGGCGCGGCTGATGCCTTGGGGCGGCTGCTGCTGATCGCCGCCTACCTCGCAGTATCCCTGGTGGGGCTCTCCGCCATCGGACTGTTCATGTCCAGCCTCACGGACGTGCCCGTCGGCGCAATGGCGGCCACCGTCGTGCTCGCTGTCATCGCCCAGGTCGCGGATGCGCTGCCGCAACTGGAATGGCTGCATCCGTGGCTCTTCAGCCATCGCTGGCTCGACTTCGCGGATTTGCTGCGCCAGCCGGTCGCTTGGGACACTTTCGCCGCCAACGCGCTCCTGCAGGCCGGGTACGTGGCCGTGTTCGGAGCCCTCGCCTACGCCAAATTCGCCACGAAAGACGTGCTCTCCTAGGCTTCCGGGATCAGTACCGGGCGGCGTACGGGTACAGCTGCATCCCGGACATGGACGCGAGATCAGTCACGGTAATCCCGCTGGACGGGTTCAGTGCCTGGACCACGCGCCCGCCGCCAAGGTAGATGGCCACGTGGTAGAAGCCCGGCGCCGAGCCCCAGACCAACAGGTCCCCGGGCTGGGCCGCGGCCAGCGGCACATGCACCGGAGCCTGCGCGAACTGCTGGGCCGCCGTGCGGGGCAGGCTCTTGCCAGCCGCAGCGAACGCGGCCTGGACCAGTCCTGAGCAGTCAAAACCGTAGGCGCCGGTTCCGCCGTAGTCGTAGAAATAGGGCGCGCCCACCTTGCCGAGAGCGACGGAGATGGCCGTCTGGTTGGAGCCGCCGGGGGCAGGAGCCGGCGGGGTTATAGGAGCCGGAGCCGGAGCCGGAGCGGGAGCCGGAGCGGGGGCGGGGACCGGCGGCGCAGGTGCTGGTGCTGGTTCAACAGGTGCCGGATTGGCAGGGCCGGGCGGGGCCGTGCCGGAGGCCGGAGGAGCGGGCGGCGCAGGTTGCACCACGGCCGGCGGGGCCGGAGCGGGCGCCGGCTGGCCGCCGCCGGCCGGCTTCGGGCTGTTCCCCGGGTCCGCCGTGACAACCGCGAGGCGGGCCTGTTGGCGCTGCCGGTCCAGCGCATCCACCCGCGCCGACTCCAGCGCCACGGTAGTGTTCCGCAGCGTGGCAAGTTGGTCCACCAGGACCGTCCGTTGTGCCGCGGCGTCAGACACGGCCTGTTGCCGGGCGTCGTCGGCGCGCCGGGCGTCGGTCTTGCGCGATTCCGCGGTGCGGGCGGCGTCGTCGGCGGCACGGTCCGCCTCCGCCGCGGCGTCCTTGGACGACTTCGTGGCGGCGGCAGCGGTCTCCGCGGCCTGGAAGGCGCGGGTGCGGCCGGCGGCCAGCGCTTCGAGCGTGGCGGCCTGCTGCAGCGACTTGCCGTCTCCTCCGATCAGGCTGCCAAGCCCAGGCGTCATGCCGCCGTTGCGGTAAAGATCTCCGGCCAGCTGGCCGATCAGTTTGCGCGCCTTCGCCTGCTCATTTTCGGCGGAAGCCGCCCTGGCTGCCGCCAGCGCGGCGGCGTCCCGGCGGATTTGGAGCTCCACCAGGGCATCCGCGTAGGCGTTGTTGGCGGCGAGCGAGGTCGCCAGCCCGTCCTCCTGGGCTGCGGCCGCGTCCGCCAGGAGCCGGTCGATCCGGGTGACCTGGTCCGCCGTCGCGCTTTCACTGGACTTTGCCGCGGCTATCTCCTCGGGGGAGGGGAGATCCTGCGTGGCCGGGGCCCTCAGGCCGGGAACGGCTGCCACTACGGCGGGCGCGGCCTGGGCCGGGATCGCCATCGATCCGAGCAGTACGACGGCGGTGCACAGGGCGGCGGCCCTGCCGCCGGGTCCGGTCCAACTCATGGAAAACCTCGCTGCAGTCAGGCTGGCGCGAGCGAGGTAGGAATTGTGGCACGAGGAAGTGCCCCTCTATGGATCGCCCAGCAGGGACGAGGCTACGTGCCAATCACCACTTTGGCAACAAGAGTCACACCAATAACATAAACAACACGCATGTGATTTGGCGCGCAGGTGCACCGGCGTGTCGGGCCGCACGGGGCGGGTGGCGCCTCAGGCGTGCTGGTGGGTCTCGTGCTCCGCGTGGCTGGTGGGTTCGAGCTGGAAGGTGCAGTGCTCGGTGTCAAAATGCGAGCCGAGGCAGGTGACCAGCTTGTCCAGCACGCGGTCCGCCCCGAGTGCCCCCATCGCCGCATCCTCGACCACCACATGGGCGGAAAACACCGGGACCCCGGAGGTGATGGTCCAGATGTGGATGTCGTGGACGGACACAACGCCGTCCACGGCCAGGATGTGTTCGCGGATCATCTTGACGTCCACGCCCTTGGGGGTGGCCTCGAGGAGCACGTCCACGACGTCGCGGAGCAGGTGCCAGGCCCGGGGAAGGATCATGAGGGCGATCAGGATCGAGGCGATGGTGTCCGCGGCCTGATATCCGGTGGCCATGATGACAATGGCGGCGACAATGACGGCGAAGGAGCCCAGCAGGTCGCCCAGGACCTCGAGGTAGGCGCCGCGGACGTTGAGGCTTTCCTTTTGGGCCCCGCGCAGAATCAGCAGCGAGACCAGGTTGGCGACGGCACCGATGACGGCCGCGAAGAGCATGACGCCGGTCTGCACCTCAGGGGCCGAGCCGATCCGCCGGAGCGCCTCGGTGAAGATGACCACCGAGATGACAATCAGGACCAGGGCGTTGGCCAGCGCGGCAAGGACCTCGGCCCGCTGATAGCCGTAGGTCCGCTGGTCGCTCGCCGGCCTGGTGGCGATCCAGGCGGCCAGCAGCGCGATGAACACTCCGGCGGCGTCGGACAGCATGTGCCCGGCGTCGGCCAGCAATGCCAGCGACCCGGAGACCAGGGCGCCGGCAACCTGGATCAAGACCACCGCGAGAGTGATCAGCAGGACGGCGACCAGGCGCTTGCGGTGTTTTGCAGTGCCGGTGCCAGAGGCCGTGATGCCGTGCGAATGGCTGTGGTCGTGTCCCATGTGACCAAGGCTAGTCGCACGAAGGGCGGTTGGCTGAGTGGGGCTAGCCCCAGCCGAGCTCGTGCAGCCGGTCATCGCTGATGCCGAAGTGGTGCGCGATCTCGTGGACCACTGTCACCGTCACTTCCTCAACCACGTCCTCGCGGGTGGCGCACAGGTCCAGGATCGGCCGGCGGTAGATGGTGATCCGGTCCGGCAGTGAGCCGGCGTCCCACCAGGAGTCCCGCTCGGTCAGCGGCACGCCCTCGTAGAGGCCCAGTAGCACCGTGTCCGGGTCCTCGCCGGGCTGCGGTGTGTAGTCGTCCTCGATGAAGACAGCCACATTGTTCATGGTCTGCGCCAGGTCCGGCGGGATCCGGTCCAGGGCGTCACTAACCGCGGCCTCAAACTCGTCCTCGGACATCGGGAACGGTCCGGTACCGGCGGCTTCTTCGCAGTCGTCGTTTCTGTCGGGCACGATCGGCAGGCCGGGAGGCAGGGAAGCGGGCATACCAGAACCTTATGCCCCCGGGTTTGACCCGGCAGTCGGGGCCGGCCGCGGACGGGAACGACGGCGGGTCAGGGCGACGCCGGCGAGGCAGATCAAACCGCCCACCAGGCCCCAGCTGGTGGGAATCTCGCCCAGCACCAGCCAGGAGATCAGGATCGTAGTGCCGGGCACCAGATACGTCGTGGCGGCGAGCCTGCCGGCGTCGATCAGGGAGAGCGCGTAGGCCCAGGTGGTGAACGCGATCGCGGTCGGGAAAACGCCGAGGTAGACCAGGCCCAGGGCCGCGGGCAGCGGGGCGGCCTGCAGTTCAGCTACGAGCTGGCCGCTGAAGGGCAGGCAGCAGACGGCGCCCACCATGATGCCAAACCACGTCGCCTGGGCCGCCGGGAACTTCCTGAGCACCGGCTTCTGCACGATCACGCTCACTGCCGCGAGGGCGGCCGCGAGCAGGCAGAGCAGCACGCCGGCCACGTCCGCCGTCGACCGCTGGCCGGAGCCGAGGGCGATGACGGCGACGCCGCTGAACGCGACCAGGCTGCCGATGATCAGCCAGCGCGGAAAGCCTTCCTTGAGGATGATCCCGGCCATGACGGCGACGAGGATGGGGTTGACGTTGATCAGCAGGGCCGCCGTGCCCGCGTCGAGCATGTGCTCGGCGGCGTTCAGGGCCACGTTGTAGCCGCCAAACCACATCACGCCGTACGCCAGGATAGGCCACCACTCGCGGCCCCTGGGGAATGCGGCGGCCTTGCGGAGCTGCGGCAGCACCACCAGGCCCAGCACGACGGCCGCCACGGCCAGACGGCCCAGGGTCAGCGGCCCGGGCGAGAAGCTGGGCCCCACCGCGCGGATGCCCACGAAGGCTGATGCCCAGAGCACCACGGTGACGACGACGGCGGCGATCCCGAGCCTGCTGATCTGTCCCGGCCGGGGCGCAGGCCGGACTGTGGCCGGCTGGGCTCCGCCCGGCTGGGCTCCGCCCGGCTGGTCGGGAGGGGAGGACGTGCCGTGCGTGCTGTCCGGATGTGGGCTGTCCGGGAGGGGGGAGCCGGTCTCGGCGGTTGTTGCCATGCTGCCAATTTAGCTTGCGCGGTGGTCCGGCAGCTGGCGGAAATCGGTCAGGTCTAGTCGAGTTCCTGCCAATATGCGGCCACTGCGCCGGGAAGCCTCACAGGAGCACGCGTGCGGCCGCCTGGACAGCTTCCGCGACTTCGCTGAGCGCCGCTGAGCCGCGCCGCCATTGTTGCCAGTAGAGGGCGACATCGACATGGGCGCGGGGTGCGAACGCCTCGAGCGTCCCGATACGGAGGTCCTCACCGATTTCGATTTCGGGCATCATGCCCCAGCCCATGCCCCAGCGGATCGCATCGCCAAATTCTTGGGCGGCTGGCACATAATGCCGCGGCGCATGATGGGGTGGGCGGCTGAAACGGCGCAGCCAGCGGTCCTGAAGATCGTCCTTGCGGTCGTAGACCAGCACGGGGGCCTTGGACAACGCCGCCGCGGTGACGCCGGACTCAAACCAGCGGTGGGAGAAGGCCGGCGCGCACACGGGCAGGTAACGCATGGTGCCCAGCTTGCGTGAGGAACACCCCGGCACGGGCGCGGCTGTCGCCGTGATCGCGGCGGCCGCGGCGCCCGCACGCAGAAGGTCAAGTGAGTGTTCCTGGTCCTCCCGGAGGATCTCCAGCTGGATGCTGTCGCCGGCGGCCGCGAGGCCGGCTAGCGCCCAGGTGTGCAATGAATCGCTGTTGATCACCAGCGTCAGGCGTGTCCGCCCACGGGAGTCCTCCGGCTGTAACTCGTCCGCGAGGTCTGCGGAGAGCAACTCCAACTGCCGGGCAAACCGCACGACGGCCTGACCCGACTGCGTGAGCCCCGCCGGCCGCGCCCGGGTCAGCACCGGGCGACCGATGGCGGCCTCGAGGGCGCGGATCCGCTGGCTGATCGCCGAGGGTGTCACGGATAAGTGGGCCGCTGCGGCGTCGAAGCTGCCGTGGGTGATGATTGCCGCCAGCGTCCTGGCCTGCTCGGGGGAAATATCAATCATTAGCTCATCTTATGTAAGAGCAGAAAGATTATCTGGTTTGATCTTGGATTGCGCCCTACCGTGGGAAGGGTGATCCTTCCCCTCTTGTCGGGCCTTTCCACCGGCCTGTCACTCATTGTTGCCATCGGGGCCCAGAACGCGTTTGTCCTCCGCCAAGGCATCCGGCGCTCGCACGTCGGCATGGTGGTGGCGGTGTGCGCGGTCTCGGATCTGTTGCTGATCCTGCTTGGAGTCGCGGGCATCGGCGTCCTCCTGGAGCGGGCGCCCTCCGCCCTCGGGGTGATCCGGTGGGTCGGGGCCGCATTCCTCTTCGCCTACGGAGCGCTGGCGGGCTGGCGTGCGGTCCGCGGTGAGCAGATGGGCCAGACCGGAGACCGGCCGGCCGGCAGCAGGGCAGCCGTTCTGGGCGCCTGCCTGGCCTTCACCTGGCTCAATCCGCACGTCTACTTGGACACCGTGTTGCTGCTCGGGTCGCTCGCGGCAGCCCAGGGTGAGTCCGGGCGCTGGTGGTTCGCCGCCGGGGCCGGCCTTGGAAGCATTGCCTGGTTCACTGCCCTGGGCGCGGGGGCACGCTTCCTGACGTCACTGTTCCGGCGACGGGCGGCGTGGCGGGTGCTCGACGCCGGAATTGCCGTAATGATGACCACCCTCGGCGTTCTGGTGCTCGCCTGAGCGCCGTGCCTGCCAGACGGACCCGGCCGCTACTTCCTGCCGCCTGTCCACTCGAGCAGCCGATCCACCGGCCAGGTGGTGATGATCCGTTCCGGAGGCACGCCGTTCCGGGCGGCCCGCTCCGCCCCGTATTGCAGGAAGTCGAGCTGGCCGGGGGCATGCGCATCGCTGTCTATGCTGAAAAGGCAGCCCGCATCGAGCGCCGTCTGAATCAGCTCGTCCGGCGGGTCCTGACGCTCCGGCCGGGCATTGATCTCGACGGCGACCCCGCGCTCCGCGCACGCCGCAAAAACCCGCTTCGCGTCAAACTCCGACGGTGGACGCGTCCCCCGTGAGCCGTTCAGGAGCCGGCCGGTGCAGTGGCCCAGAACCCTGGTATGGGGGTCTTCGATGCCGCCGAGCATCCGCCGCGTCATGGTTCGGCTGTCCGACCGGAGCTTCGAGTGCACGCTCGCCACCACCACGTCCAGCCGGTCCAGCAGTTCGGGGGTCTGGTCCAGCTTGCCGTCCTCCAGGATGTCGACTTCGATGCCGGCGAGCAGGCGGACCTCGGGGCGGCCGGCGTCCGTGCCGGCTGTCTCGTTCTGCGCAGCCTCGATCCCGGCGAGCAGGTCCAGCTGCTCGCTGAGGCGTTCGGCGCTCAGCCCGTTGGCGATCTTCAACGTGGGGGAGTGGTCGGTCAGGGCTACGTATTCGCGGCCCAGCGTTCGGGCTGCTTCCACCATGGACTCGATCGACGAACCGCCGTCGGACCAGTTACTGTGCACGTGCAGGTCCCCGCGCAGGCATGCCAGCAGCTCGCGACCGCCTTCAACGAGCGGCACGGCGCCGCGTTCCCGCAGGCCGGCGAGGTAGTCGGGGATCCCGCCGTCGACCGCCTGTGCGATCACCTCGAACGTGCGTTCGCCGATCCCCTTCATGCCCTTGAGCCGGCCGTCGCGCCGTCGGGCCGCAACTTCTTCGGGGGAGAGGCCGGCAATGACGTCGGCCGCCTTGCGGAAGGCCTGCACCTTGAAGGTGGTGGCGCGTTCGCGTTCAAGCCAGAAAGCGATCTCATTGAGGGCAGCGGTGGCGTCCATCTGACCATCATCCACACAGCTGCACCGAGCTTGTCCAGAGCATATTCCCGGGTTGTGGGGTGGATTTTGGAGATTCCGGAAGTTGCCCCTATAGTTTTATAGGTCCAGTTCGGACGAACCCGAAGGGGACAAAAACGGAAGGCTTCGGCCCTAAATTTTTTCCTTTTCAGTTGCGGGTTTTACCGGATGGCGTCCTGGCCCCCATCGTCTAGCGGCCTAGGACACCGCCCTTTCACGGCGGCGGCACGGGTTCGAATCCCGTTGGGGGTACGCAAGGAATTGGTGAGGCCGGATGAAATAGTCTGGTAAGCTTGAGTCCTTGAAAAAATGCGGTAGCGATACTGCAGGCAGCAAGAAACAGTAGTAAAAGTAAGGCCCTGTAGCGCAGTTGGTTAGCGCGCCGCCCTGTCACGGCGGAGGTCGCGGGTTCAAGTCCCGTCAGGGTCGCTCTGATGGCCGGAAGAAATTCCGGCTGTCATGGTGACATGTCACCTAGGCTCTGTAGCTCAGTTGGTAGAGCGTTCGACTGAAAATCGAAAGGTCACCGGATCGACGCCGGTCGGAGCCACCAGCTAGAACCCCGCAGTTCCCAGTCTTTACACGGGATCTGCGGGGTTTTTTCGTCGTGCCATGAACTTTAGGTTCAGCGTTGATCAGCCAGAGTCAGCCGTGTTTTGATGCGAACCTCTGGTATTACCTCGGTAGAAGCTCACTGGAGTGAGCGCGCAGATGCCTGGATGCGAGCGGCTCCGCTCTGGATCGGGGAGAACCCGACCTGTTAGCCGGCGTCCGAACCAACCTGGATGTCAGGAATGATCCTGCTCCTGCGTCGGGTAAATCCGGTGGATGGCCAGGCCCGAGTGCGAGAGCCGAAAGACGAACATATGGCACTTCGTCTTCACCCCGTTCAGCACCACCCCGACCTCACCGAAGTCCACCTCCGCCTCAGCGCCCGGGGCATGTTCCTGTGAAAACTCTCCACCCGGCGGCCGGTCTCAACATCCACCTGGGCCCGGCGGACCCGGACGCAGTCACGCACCGACGAATACGACAACTCCTCTGCGCCGTGCTCCCCAACGAGCCGAGCCAGGACCCTGCGGGCAGTATGGCGCTGCTTCGGCGGCGCCGTCGCATCAATCGCTGCCCTGAATGGCTCCAACCGCCACGCCGCCCCCTGCCTTGGCTGGCGTGGGACTGTGGAAATAACGGTGTATCCGGCCCAACACGCCAGGCCGTGAGCCTGGCGGGAAGGAGCCGATATGACGGCGACACTGGATGCTGTGAA